>CAZXBK010000053.1:0-24052 GCA_964638765.1 uncultured Synechococcus sp.
AGAAGTCCATTCCCACCCCCAAGCTTTGGCTCAATGTCAACGTTGGCTCGAAAAACATATTCACCACGCGCCGCTGATTGAAACGAAGTCAACAACAGCAATTTTGCAACATCTGGAGGCTCAACCCGATATTGCGGCGATCGCCTCCCCCCGTGCCGCCCAGCTCTACAATTTGCCCATCTTGGCAGAAACCATTAATGATTTCCCGAAAAATTGCACCCGCTTTTGGGTAATTAGTAAAACGCCCCAGTCAAAAGGCGAGGTCATTTCCCTTGCCTTTACGCTGCCAGCTGCCGTTCCCGGTGTCCTTGCCAGCGCCCTAGAAGTCTTTTCCCGACGGAGTATCAACCTAAGCCGCATTGAGTCCCGCCCCACTAAGCGATCACTGGGAGAATACCTGTTCTTTGTTGATCTCGACGGTTGCTTGAGTGACGAAGCTGTCCAAAAAGCCCTCACAGAACTACAGACCCACACCGAAATCCTCAAAATTTTTGGGAACTATCGCACCATTCCCCAAGCCATACTTGCGTGAAAGTTGCGTAAATAAATTTGAGCTGATCCCCGTCTAAATCCATAAAGTCAATGAACAAACTAAACTAATCTACCTAGTAGTAGTTAGGCTTTACAGGATCAAGTTGAGGTTTATTTCCGGGGCGAGATATTTCAAACAGGCTTGAAAATCAACAAGATGACTCCCCTCAAATGCTACATCTCTGGACAATTAAACCTTTAAACTTCCAAGAAAAGGCGATCGCCAAAATCTCCGTAGAAACGCGGCCTCCACTTTTTACAAAGGTATTTTGGCCACTTAAGTTCTGTATAAAAGTCGCAAAACCTCTTTCAAAACTAGGGTTTTGGCTTTACAGACACCTCACACCGATATGCTCTATCGAGCCATAAGATTCAGAATAGTTAGCTGTGCCATTACCACAACAAGCAAGTTGATTTTTTGGTGGCACAATTCAATTTGGTTTATCTTTTCATGACTCTTTCTCACAAAATACTCGCTGCGGCGATCGCCTTTTTTCTATTAATTAGTTGTTCGCCCCAGCCCCAAGAAAAACAACCCATTGTCACCATTCTAGAAACCGCAGAGTTAACAGCAGAATCACCATTACCAATCCCCGAAGAAGAACCGATACTAACAGTGACTGGCAAAATTGAAGCCATAAATCAAGGTGAACAGTTACGGTTAGACCGTCCAACTATTGAAAAGCTCAAACGCGTTGAGTACGAGATTTTCGATTTATTTGAGCGAAAAAATGTGACTTTTGAAGGCGTTCTACTCAATGACTTAATGGATCTGTGGCAAATCGAATCCGATGCCACTTCCCTAGAGATTACGGCTCTAAACGACTACACTATTACTGTGCCAATCCAAGCGACCCGTGAAATTCCGATTCTCTTTGCACTAAAGCAAGATGGTGTTTATATGGAGAGGAATTATCGAGGTCCTGCAATGTTGGTTGTGCCACCTTTTAGTGAACAACTAGGACTAGACATACCACGGCAGGATTTTTGGATATGGCAAATCGAGTCCATTTCCGTCGATTAGTCTAAATCCCAACTATTTTGTTTTGTCCATGGCTCCCTACACATCAGTGAAAACATGGATTCTTCAAACTAAAAACATTAGCAAAGTGCTGGTTGGAGTGCTAGCCTTTGCCACCTCTATTTCTGCTCTAGTACTGACCATCCTGTTTCGGGAAATAGATAAAAACAATCCTTTCGATGATTTTGTTCTGAATGAGACCGTCCATTCTATTGGTCAGTTGGGCCGTGAAACATTACGATTACAAGTTTTATTAGTATCCCTTTTCGAAAACAGCGAAGTTAGCCGTCTACAAAAACAATTTGACATCCTTGAAAGTCGTACTCGTATTGTGACAATTCAGTCGGAATACTACCCGCTCTCACCAGCAGCACATCAAGAACTACAAAGTTATATCGACGATTTAGAATTTGTTTTAAGCTATCGACCAGCCATTATCAACAAATCCATCGCACCTCAAAGGCTAGAGTCGATCATCTCACTTTTAACCGAGATGGAGAAAGCCGCTAATGTACTTTCCATCGAAAACCAAAGATATGTACAAAGGCTAGAAAAGTCATCGGCCCAGTTAAAAAAAAGACTATTTATTTTATTAGTATTCACTTATTTTTCTTTATTAGTTCTTGTCATTACCTTTTTTACTTTTTCGATTAGGTTTATGAAGGAAAGGCAAAAGACCTTAGCTATCTTAAGTTCCAGTGAAGAACGCTATCAAAAAATTGTTGAAAATGCTGAGGAAGGGATCTGGATTTTAGATTCATCAGAAAAGATCGTTTTTCTCAATGCCAAGTTGTCTCGTAAATTACAAGCGAAAAATGATGATCTCTTAAATCAAAAGGCGATTAGCTTATGTGCTTCTCGGGAATTTGAAACCCTATTTCACCAAAAAATGTCAGAGCTTAAATTGGCTGGGACAGTAAGCTTTGATATTTGCCTGAAAGATCATCAAAATAATCCGCTGTGGTTCTACGTGAATAATACTTTTATTGATTTCTATGACCACGGCAAACAATGCATCCTAGGACTACTTACGGATATTACGAAGCGAAAAAAAATTGAAGAAGAGCTAAAAATGCTCAACAAACGTCTAACTCACCAAGTCAATATTGATGAGCTGACGCAAATTGCAAACCGTCGATACTTCAATCTTTCGGCTATTCAGGCTTGGGAACAAACTGCCTATGACAAAAAACCTTTGTCTCTAGCCCTTATCGATATTGATTTTTTTAAGAAATACAATGATTGCTATGGCCACTTACAGGGGGATACCTGTTTATTTCAAGTGGCGCAGGTAATTGATCAAGCGGCTGAACGGGAAGGAGATTTGGCAGCGAGGTACGGGGGAGAAGAGTTTGTATTGCTCTTGCCTACGGCGGATCAGTCTCAGGCGATCGCCACCGTCAAGACACTACAAGCTGAGTTGGCCGCTCTAAACTTGGAACATCAATGGAGTGATCTTCAGGGAGGAACTGTGACCCTGAGCGTTGGTCTAGTCTCAGGTATTCCCAATAACTCGATATCTTTGGAGCAAGCCCTAAGCTTGGCAGATAAAGCGCTGTACGATGCGAAGAATACCGGACGCAACCGCTACTCTACTTTGACCTTTTAAAATCCGGCGGCTCATTACCATAAGCCAAACTACTGGCGATCGCCTCAAAATTCAAATTTGGCGATGATTACTATCGGTTTGAGGCTATCCAAAGATTAACATTAATACTTGTCACATCAGAGAATGACTACCAAATAAAATGTTTTTTTCTCACCTTTCTTTAGATATATTTTTATTTTTTATAATTCTGTGGCAAGGGTGTAATTTACAGTTCTCAGCAGCATCTAGGTAAACAATGCGCTAACATATGGGAAGCTTAGAACCCTGAGTCACAGGTCTTTGCATGGGTTGACAGGCAATATACGAACAACTAGACATAGACTTTTCAAATAAATAAATCAGTAGTAAAAAATATAAATTTAATTCATTAACGACATTTCTGTTTCATCTAGATATATCTAATGTATGTTTGATAATTTACTACCCCCTTTAAATGAGCATAATTTGCCCTATCCAGATACCATCCACCCGATTGTGGTGCACTTTGTAATTGCAATGGTATTGTTTGCATTTTTTTGCGATGTAGTGGGCTATTTCACTGGCAACAAAAAACTCTATGAGGTGAGCTGGTGGAATATGTGCGTGGCGACAGTCTCAATTTTTATCGCTATTATCTTCGGGCAAATTGAAGCAGGGTTGGCGATCGCCTATGACGCAGTTGCCCCTATTCTCAACATTCACACCATTATCGGTTGGTCACTGTCGGGGATTATCGCAGTGATTACGGGGTGGCGGTACGTCATTCGCTCCAAAACACCAGACTCTCTGCCGTCCGCTTATTTGGGAATCAGTTTATTGCTGGTTTGTCTCGTGTTTTATCAAATTATTCTTGGGGATAATTTGGTGTGGGTTTATGGCTTACACACGACGGAAGTTGTTGAGGCAGCAAAAACAGGATTGCTGTAATTCTTCTGGGTTTCTTGCATCATACTCATCACTGAAATTATGTATTCTGACGCGATTCAACAATTAAATCTTGGGGCGAACGGACTACCTTATGTTTTGCCCCTCCACCCGAATTTAGTACATCTCACCCTTGGACTTTTTATCATTGGTATTGCCTTCGATATTGTTGGGGTTTTCTATACTTTTGAACGACCAATTTTTAAATATTTAGCTATTCCTGCGACGCGATCAAATTTCTTTGATGTGGGTTGGTACAACATGGTTGCGGCTGCCATTATTACTTTTCCCACCGTGGCGGCGGGCTTCTACGAAATTTTGTTGGTTGATTCGCCACCCGATATTAAAAGTGCCTGGAATCTCAGCGCTATCGATACGATGCTGTGGCATGGAGTGGGTGGTGTCTTACTACTCACTTTCATCGTGGGAATGACGGTGTGGCGAGGCTTTCAGCGCTATGCATGGCGTAGCGATATGAGTCGTCAAGTGCAATGGTGGTATTTGCTGGCGGGTCTATTCATTATGTTTTTGATGTATGTCCACGGAACTCTGGGCGCACATCTCGCAGGTGAATTTGGGGTACATAATACGGCGGGTCATTTGCTCCGCCTCGGCGAAGATCCCAATATGGTGTTGCGTTAGGAGGTGGAAAAGAGATGAAAACCAAAGACATTATTTTTCTCGGTGTCACGGCGATCGCCCTCGCAATTTTTAGTTATTTTGTCGGGCAATGGTCTTACAGTTGGTTACCGCCCCAAGCCTCTGCTGAATCGGTTTTAGTGGATAAACTATTTAGCACATTAGTATCCATTGGAACCTTCATTTTATTTGGTGTGACAGGAGTAATGAGTTACTCGATTTTGTTTCATCGGGCAGGGCGTTACGATACAAGCGATGGCCCCCACATTGAAGGTAATGTAACCCTAGAAATTGTTTGGACAGCTATTCCTTTTTTTATTGTTATTTATCTGGCCTATTTCAGTTACCAAACCTACCAAAAGATGAATATTCAGGCTCCGGGACATATGCACGGTGTAAGTACTGAAATGAAGGTGGCTGATGCAGACATGACGATGCCCATGACTAATATCGAGGTGGAAGGCAAGCAATGGGCATGGACGTTCCGCTATCCCGAACAAAATTTCACCAGCACTGAGCTGCACCTTCCAGTGAATCAACGGGCGCATTTTGTGTTGCGATCGCCGGATGTGATTCACGGGTTTTATATTCCAGCGTTCCGGGTGAAGCAGGACATTATTCCCTTTGAGGATACGGATTTTGAATTTACGCCGATCAAAGAAGGGAAATATCGGTTGCGGGACTCGATGTTTAGCGGTACGTATTTTGCGGCGATGCAGGCGGATGTGGTGGTGGAATCAACCGAGGATTTTCAAGATTGGTTAGACCAAGCTGCTCGTCAAACACCCACACCTGCGCCCAATCAGGCTGCGAGTGAATATGCCCGCCGTCAACAAAAGGATGCCAAAGCAGGTTGGAAAACTGTTCCGCCAGCACCTGCACCGATGGTGAATTTTCATTCTTAAGGTTGTCGGTTGGTATAAAAAATCCAAGAGAGGGCGGTTCCCGAACCGCCCCTACAGAAACCTCAAAATTCCTTTTTAAAATCTCAGTTTATTTAGCCTCTACACCATGACCCAAGCTCCCTCAGAAGCCCTGCGAGACGGGGAACATCCTTTAACTTCTCTGCCAAATTGGCGCACATTTTTTAGCTTCAGTACTGACCACAAAGTGATTGGTATTCAGTACATCGTCACGTCATTTTTCTTTTTTGTTGTGGCGGGCATTTTCGCCATGATTATGCGCGGCGAACTGATCACCCCAGAGCCGGATCTCGTTGACCGCACGGTGTACAACGCCCTGTTCACAATGCACGGCACGATTATGCTATTCGGCTGGACATTTCCGGTGTTGGCTGGTTTTGCGAACTACCTTGTGCCTCTGATGATTGGGGCGCGGGATATGGCATTTCCGCGACTGAATGCAGTGGCATTTTGGATGGTTCCAGTTTTCGGGACGCTGTTTATTTTGAGTTTTTTAGCTCCCGGTGGCCCCGCTCAATCCGGTTGGTGGTCTTATCCACCTGTGAGTGTCCAGAATCCTTCTGGGGTTTTGCTTAACGGTGAATTCCTCTGGCTGGTGGCAGTGGCTCTGTCGGGCGTGTCATCCATTATGGGCGCGGTCAATATTGTCACCACCATTGTGCGGATGCGCTGTGATGGCATGGGCTGGTTTAAGACTCCAGCCTTCGTCTGGACAGTGATGGCCGCGCAAATTATTCAGCTTTTTGGTTTGCCTGCCTTGACGGCGGGGGCGGTGATGTTGCTGCTGGATCTCAGCTTTGGCACAACGTTTTTTGACCCCAGCCAAGGCGGTAGTCCGGTTCTCTATCAGCACTTTTTCTGGTTCTATTCTCACCCGGCAGTGTACGTGATGATTTTGCCCGTGTTTGGCATTTTCTCGGAAGTATTTCCGGTGTATGCTCGGAAGCCGCTCTTTGGTTACAAAGTGGTGGTGATTTCCTCGATGATCATTGTGGCGCTGAGTGCGGTGGTGTGGGTACACCATATGTTTGCCAGCGGTACGCCGCCATGGATGCGGATGCTGTTTATGTTCTCGACGATGCTCATTTCCGTACCGACAGGGATCAAAGTTTTTGCTTGGGTCGCGACGCTCTGGAACGGTAAATTACGACTGGATACCTCGATGCTCTTTGCGATGGGCGGCTTAGTGAACTTTGTGTTTGCAGGCATTACAGGCATTATGCTCGCTTCCGTTCCCGTCGATATTCACGTTAACAATACCTACTTTGTGGTGGGGCATTTTCACTACGTGATTTATGGGGCGATCGTTTTTGGGATTTACTCTGGGGTTTATCACTGGTTCCCTAAGATGACGGGCAAGATGTATTACGAAGGTCTTGGTAAGTTGCATTTTTGGCTGACGATGCTGGGGACAACGCTAAACTTTTTGCCGATGCACCCGCTGGGATTGATGGGGATGCCCCGTCGCGTTGCGTCCTATGACCCGGAATATGCCTTTTGGAATGTGCTGGCGAGTATTGGTGGTTTTATTTTGGGGATGTCTACCATTCCGTTTTTGCTCAATATGATTGGCTCTTGGATTAATGGCGAACAGGCTCCGGCGAATCCTTGGCGGGCGATCGGCTTGGAATGGCTTGTGCCTTCTCCCCCTGAGCATGAAAACTTTGAGGAATTGCCTGTTGTCGTCGCAGAACCCTACGGCTACGGAAAATCCGAACCCCTTACCGAAAATCTAGGGGATTAGAAAATATGGGGGCGATCGCCACACTATAGATTCTTGATTGGGGTGATATTTGGAAAATGCGATAAATATTGAAAATCAAGAAATCTTCTAAGCTTTTTGCGGCAACTTTAGAACGACGATCGCCACACCACTTAAAATCACCAATCCTCCGAAAACGATAGAAAGACTCGGGGTTTCCTTGAGAATAAAAAAGCCGAGAATACTGGCAATAATCGGTTCACACAAAATACAGAGTGTGACGGTGACAGATGGCAACCAACGCAACGACCAGTTAAAACTCGTATGACCGATTAGCTGAGCCAGAATCGTCATCGCCAAGATATACGCGTAAACCTCTAGCCCATAACCACCATAGCTTTCGCCCCACAATATCGGCATAGGTAATAGAGCGATCGCCGCGACAGTATAGGCAATCGTTGCGTAACTTTGAATCGGCAAACCTTCTCGCTGAGCCTCTTGGCCAAATACCAAGTAAAAGCTCGCCGCAATAGAACCGGACAACGCCAAAATTGTGCCAAGCACTGGAGCAGAATTAATCGCCATCTCCGTCGGTTTACTCCAGGTAACGATAAAACTTCCGGCGATCGCCAAAGCAACACCCACAATGGTTTGTCTGGATAACGTTTTTTTCTGCCAAACCCAGCCAATGAGGGCAACCCAAATCGGATTTGTCGTCACCAAACTCGTCGAAACCGCCACCGACACAAACGAGAGAGAACTAATCCACAACCCAAAATGAAAGGCCAAAGCAATTCCGGCAGCGATCGCAAAGCCAATCGCTTTTTTGGAAGACTTGGTTTTGGCGACATTCGGCCATGTGGGAACCAAGGCAATAGACGCAAAGATTAGACGAGAGGCCGCAACCAGCAAGCTAAACCCAATGCCTTGCTGATCCGCAGCGTCCATCGCCAAACGAATAAAAATCGCTGAGGTAGAGACTGCTATTACCCCCATGGAGAGAATTCCCCAAATCATTAAAGTCGTCGGCGATCGCCCCTGATCTGTCATGCTTAACCCCAGTGATAAACCTCTGCAAACGTTTCAGATTTTAGACGGGATGCCCAAACCAAAGCCCAAAACCCAAAACAAAATCATTGGCGATCGCGGTGAAAAATTTATCCGTGATTATTTGGTGCAACAGCAATGGGAAATTGTGGCGACCCAATGGCATTGTCGCTATGGCGAATTAGATATTGTGGCGTTTCAGTCAGCTCAGAAAATTCTCGCTTTTGTAGAAGTAAAAACGCGGCGATCCCGAGGCTTAGATGAACAGGGACTTTTAGCGATTACGCCAACGAAACAACGCAAAACTGTGAAAGCAGCTATGCAATTTCTCGCAGAATGTCCTAAATACGAAAACTATGGTTGTCGGTTTGATGTGGCGCTCGTTAGCTATTCCGGCAATACTCCCGAAACCTATCAATTTCAGCTAGACCAATATATAAAAGCCGCCTTTGAAGTGGAAGACTTTTTTGAGTAAAACCCATCAGCAGCCCTATTCCATCTCATAAAACTTTAAAATACAAATTCATTAAAAAATGACGTAAAACCAGCTATCAAACTTCCGGCGATACCAGTATATCCTGGGATGATTTGAATAAGCAATCCATACCCGACCGATTGCCGTCTGTGGGGCCTCTAACGATGATGCGTCTGGGTCTCTTTAATATGGGCTTGGGCTTAATGGCTGTCCTCACCCTTGCGGTCTTAAATCGGGTGATGATTAGTGAGCTCGATATTCCCGCCACCGTAACCGCTGGCGCTCTGGCTGTTCCGCAATTTATGGCTCCGGCGCGAGTATTTTTTGGACAACTGTCCGACCGCAAAAAGATTTTTGGGTTGCATCGCAGTGGCTATGTGTGGATTGGCACAATTTTATTTGGTTCAGCTGTATTCGTCGCTGTGCAAATTGTCTGGAAGCTAGCCGAACTCGTTCAGACCAATGGCGGTTGGGCATGGACTAGCGCCACAACCTTTTGGTCTATTGCTCTAGGTGCTGTTTTAGGCTTTTATGGCCTTGCGCTAAGTTCGAGTTCGACGCCGTTCACTGCGTTACTCGTTGATATTTCCGAAGAAAAAACTCGCTCAAAAATTGTGGCAGTGGTGTGGTCAATGCTCCTTGTAGGGGTGGTTATTGGCGGTATTAGCGGCAGTATTTTCCTCGGCAACATCCAGCAGTCCGGCGTGATTTTTGGGGCGAATGTCGGCTCGATGATGAGCCAAGGCGAAAAACTCCTCAATACTCCGATCGATAGTTTGCGCGGCCCAATTAATAATCTATTTACCATTGTCCCGGCGATCGCCTTCAGTTTGGGCTTACTCGGAACGATTGGTGTGGAACGCAAATATTCCCGCTTCCAACGGAAAAAAGCATCCACTCAGCGTGAAGACCAAATCACCTTTGCAGAATCTTTAAAAATTGTCACGAGCAGTCGCCAAACGGCAATTTTCTTCAGTTTTTTGGTGATTTTTACCATCAGTTTATTTATGCAAGAGGCCGTTCTTGAGCCCTATGGTGGCGAAGTTTTTGGCATGTCTATCGGTGAAAGTACCTTGCTCAATTCCTACTGGGGCATGGGCGTTTTAGTAGGCTACAGTGCCACTGGATTTTTGGTTGTGCCGAGACTCGGCAAGAAAAATACTGCCCGTTTAGGCTGTGCATTAGTGGCTGCTTGTTTTGGCTTAATGATTCTCGCTGGCTTTACCCAAACCCCCCAAATTCTGAAGTATGCTCTCGTTCTATTCGGTGCTGCGACGGGCATTGGTACCATTGGCGCGATTAGTTTGATGCTCGATCTGACTGCTGCTGAAACTGCCGGAACCTTTATCGGCACATGGGCATTAGCCCAGGCAATGTCGCGGGCGATCGCCACCCTTTTAGGGGGAGTTGTTTTAGATATTGGCCGTGCAATTTTTGGTGTGCCATTACTAGCTTATGGCTCTGTCTTTGCCTTACAAGCGATTGGGATGATCTGTGCTGTCATTGTTCTCCAAAAAGTCAATGTGCGCGAATTTAAAGAAAATACAAAGCAGGCGATCGCCACCGTCCTAGAGGGGGAATTAGACGGCTAGACATAAACCGGATCCCTAGGTACTTTTAGTGAAGATCCCTTTAACGTTTTAACCCCCAAAATACTGGTATGAGAATTCTTGTTACGGGCGGAGCTGGTTTCCTCGGCTCACACCTCATTGATCGCCTGATGGAAGCTGGCAACGAAGTTATCTGCCTCGATAACTTTTACACCGGGCGCAAACAGAACGTGTTGAAGTGGATGGGCAACCCCTATTTCGAATTGATTCGCCACGATATTACCGAGCCAATTCGCCTTGAAGTCGATCAAATCTATCACCTCGCTTGTCCAGCTTCTCCCGTTCATTACCAGTACAACGCCATTAAAACCGTTAAAACCAATGTCATGGGAACGCTCAATATGTTGGGCTTGGCTAAACGGGTTAAAGCCAGATTTTTCCTCGCCTCAACTTCAGAAGTTTATGGTGACCCTGATGTCCATCCCCAACCTGAAACCTATTGGGGTAACGTGAATACGATTGGTATTCGCTCTTGCTATGACGAAGGGAAGCGCATGGCAGAAACTTTGACCTTCGACTACCACCGTTCCAATGATGTCGATATTCGGGTGGTACGTATCTTCAATACCTATGGCCCTCGGATGCTGCCCAATGATGGCCGTGTCGTGAGTAATTTTATTGTTCAAGCTCTGCAAGGTAAGCCTTTGACAGTTTATGGCGATGGCTCTCAAACTCGCAGTTTTTGCTATGTGAGTGATTTGGTTGAGGGATTTATTCGGTTAATGGAAGGAGACTTTATTGGTCCGGTTAATCTTGGCAATCCCGGCGAATATACAATTTTGCAATTAGCTGAAACGATTCAGAGAATGGTCAATCCCGATGCTGAGTTGACCTTTGAACCATTGCCCCAAGATGATCCCAAACAAAGACAGCCGGATATTACCAGAGCTAAAAAATATTTAAATAATTGGCAGCCGACGGTACAACTTGAAGAAGGTCTAGAAAAAACGATCGCCTATTTCCGCGATCGCCTCAATGAATAATTGGGAACGAAAGTTTCAAAAATCACATGTCCAGTTGAACGGGTTGTCGTCAACGATTTATACGTAGTCAATTTTTTATCATCATAACCACCATGAAAGTTTGCGTTATTGGAACAGGATACGTTGGTCTCGTTACAGGTGTTTGCTTGTCCCATATGGGTCACGAGGTTATTTGTATCGATAACAATGAGAAAAAAGTAAAACTGATGCAGTCTGGGCGATCGCCGATTTACGAACCAGGTTTATCAGAGTTGATGCAATCTTCGATGGATTCTGGTCGCTTACAGTTTTCGACAGACCTTGGTATGGGTGTGAACCACGGCGAAATCATGTTTATCGCAGTAGGTACGCCTGCATTACCCAATGGTGAAAGTGATACTCGCTATGTGGAAGCTGTCGCCCGTGGCATTGGTGAACATTTGCCGACGGACACCTACAAAGTCATTGTCAACAAGTCCACCGTGCCCATTGGCTCTGGTGACTGGGTACGAATGATTGTGCTCGATGGCGTGAAAGAAAAAGGCGGCGATCCTACAGCTATTCAGTTTGATGTCGTCAGTAACCCCGAATTTTTGCGGGAAGGCTCTGCGATCACGGACACCTTTAATACAGATCGTATTGTTCTCGGTAGCAGCAACGACAAGGCGATCGCCCTCATGAAAAAGCTGTATGAGCCTCTTGTCAGTGGCCAATTTAGCGATGAAGGCACACCGACTCCAATTCCGGTTGTCGAAACAGATCTAAACTCGGCTGAAATGATCAAGTATGCGGCAAATGCTTTTCTCGCCACAAAAATTAGTTTCATTAACGAAGTCGCAAATGTCTGCGATCGCGTTGGTGCTGATGTGTTGCAGGTGGCGAAGGGTATTGGTTTAGATAGCCGTATTGGCAATAAGTTTTTGCAAGCAGGTTTAGGTTGGGGTGGCTCTTGTTTCCCGAAGGACGTTTCTGCACTCATTCACACAGCAGAAGACTACGGCTACCGCACGCAGATTTTAGAAGCAGCCGTTGAGGTCAACAAGCGTCAAAAGCTGATCGTTCTTGAAAAACTACAACAGGAACTCAAGATTCTGAAAGGTAAAACTATTGGTTTGCTAGGACTTACCTTTAAGCCCGATACCGACGATATGCGGGATGCACCTTCTCTGAAGCTGATTGCGGAGCTAAATCGTTTGGGTGCGCGGGTTAAAGCCTACGATCCGATTGTGTCGCCCAATGGCATCAGCCACGGTATTACTGGGGTTCTCATCGAGTCTAATCCTGAGATGCTAGCGGATGATTGTGATGCGCTCGTGCTTGTTACCGACTGGGCAGAGTTTCTTGATCTCGATTACGGTGCATTAGGCGATCGCCTCCAAAACCGATTAATGATCGACGGTCGTAACTTCCTCGATAAAGATAAGTTGGCAGAGTTTGGTTTCCGTTACGTTGGTGTCGGCCACTAATATTTGTCGGGCTGAAACCTTCCAACTAAACCAACCATAAGAAAAAGTCCGAGGCTAAGCATTAACTGCTGAACTTCGGACTTTTTTGTGTGTGAGGAAAAAATTTAGGCGATCGCCTCGACTGGTTCAACCGATGCAGGCGTTTTGACTTCAGCCAATAGCTCTTGCAGTAAATCCCCTTCGATCACCTCAGTATCCAAAATCTTTTGGGAGATGGTTTCGAGTAGCTCGTGATTTTCCTTCAGAATGGCTAGAGCTTGTTGGTGAGCGGACTCAACAATTTCCTTCACCTCAGCGTCAATGGCTTTAGCCGTTTCATCACTGACCATACGACGAGGATTCATCATACCTTCTCCGAGGAAATTATTTTGTTGACCCTTTTCGTAGGCGAGGGGGCCAAGCACTTTACTCATGCCGTAGGTGGTGACCATACGTTCCGCGAGATCCGTCGCCCGTTGCAAATCATTGGCCGCACCAGTGGTAATCGAACCAAAGATAATTTCTTCTGCCGATCGCCCACCCAGTAAAGTCGCAATCTGGTCACGCATTTCGCGCTCATCCATGAGAAAGCGATCTTCTGTAGGCATTTGTAAGGTATAACCGAGAGCTGCCATACCGCGAGGCACGATAGAGATTTTGGCGACCTTACCGCCACCGGGCAGTAGTGCACCGACTAGGGCATGACCAACTTCGTGGTAAGCAACGATTTTCTTTTCCTTGTCCGAGAGCACACGGCTCTTTTTCTCAAGACCCGCCACAACCCGTTCAATAGCTTCACCAAAATCCGCTTGGGCAACAGTTTCGCGGTGGTTACGAGCTGCGAGTAAGGCCGCTTCATTCACAAGGTTCGCTAAATCCGCGCCAGCAAAACCGGGCGTTCTCGTTGCAATTTCCTTGAGATTAACCTCGTCATTAAGTTTGACTTTATTGGCGTAGATTTCAAGAATCTTGAGACGACCACCAAGGTCAGGACGATCAACCAAAACCTGTCGATCAAAACGTCCGGGACGGAGTAGTGCGGGATCTAACGTTTCAGGGCGGTTAGTCGCTGCGAGAACAATTACTGTGTCATCACCAGCGGCAAAACCATCCATTTCTGTAAGTAACTGGTTGAGGGTCTGTTCACGCTCATCGTTACCACCCATCACACCATTGGAGGCACGGGACTTACCAATGGCATCCAGCTCATCAATGAAAATAATACAGGGCGCTTTCTTTTTCGCTTGCTCAAACAAGTCCCGTACGCGGGCAGCACCAGCACCAACAAAAAGTTCTACAAATTCAGAACCGGAGATAGAGAAGAAAGGAACACCCGCCTCACCGGCAACAGCCTTGGCCATTAAGGTTTTACCAGTTCCGGGAGGGCCAACGAGTAAAACACCTTTGGGAATCTTTGCACCGATCGCCGTGTAACGTTGGGGTGTTTTGAGAAATTCAACAATTTCTGTAAGTTCAGTTTTTGCTTCTTCAACACCAGCCACATCATCAAAGGTGATTTTGGTGGAATCTTCTTCAACGTAAACCTTTGCTTTACTGCGGGTAAAGGACAAAGCACCACCAGCTCCGCCGCCAGCATTACGGCCAATAAAGAATTGCCAAATCGCGACAAAAATAATTGGCGGGATTACCCAGCCTAGGATATTGCCAAAGAAATTATTACTTGGTGGGGGCGCTGCAAACTCAACATCATTTGCTTCCAGACGCTTCGGCAAGTCAAGGTCGAAAATGGGAGTTGTGCGGAGTACTGTCGCCCCTTGTTCTGCTGTGTCAGTGAGTTGATAGCGAATTTCTTTATCGCCGACAGAGGCTTTTACGACCTGACCGTCTTCAACTTGGCTGATGAATAGACTATAGGGAACTTGAGGAGTAGGATTTCCGAAAAATGTCGGGAAAAACGCATTAAATAGAAAAAATAATCCCGTCACCCAAAGAAGAATAGAGCCAATTTGTCTAGCTCTAGAAGGGGGCTTGTCTTTAATGCTCATGGCAGATATCCCGCAGAAAGCGTTTACAAATCTAATTGTAAGAAAGGCTACATTTCGCCAACAACGCGGGTAACCGAACAAAGCGTTCGGCTAGGACATAAGTACTTTTACTATTTTTAATCTGCTCCCCAGCCAGAAATGTAGAGCTACCTAGAATTTGAGGATTCTTTTCTACCTTTGCTTTTTTGTAAACAAATGTTGCATTTTGTGGGGGTCTACGAACCTAAGGGGAATGATAAGCAATTTAGCGGATCACACGACCTAGGAAATGTCTTAAGATAAGAATTAAGAAAGAAATTGTTGTCGAAAGTCTCTGGTCTCCGTTTATTCGGGGGTCAGAATTTTTTTTTGAAATTGAAATTGTCCTGATCTCTATCTAGGGGGCGTGTTGAAAGACATAGATTCGGCGATCGCCCTGGGGGCTATGTCACTGATGTTATAAGGTCTGGATCACACGGTGACTCCCTGTGACAAGGCAGAATTGCAACAATTAATAAACCTTTCTTAACTTACGACTATGTACTCATTCTCTAATCACAACAGCTCTGCTTCGGTTTCACACTCTGCGGCAACATCAAGTGAGAACGTGGAGTCTGACGATGTCAAAAATGGTGATCTAGAAGAAAAAAAAGCAAAAACTGGACCAAGCTACAAATTGACGTGGAAAGTCGAAGATGGTCAGTTAGTACGCCACTGGGTTGAAGTTTAAAGCACCTAGTTATCTGAGTTTTCAAAATCAATATTCTGAATTTTCCTCTTGTGTCTGTAGCTCTCCTGACGGAGGGCTTTTTATTTGGCAACTCAAAAAAATCACGAAATAGACTGCCGAGGCATCCACAGCAAACAAGGGCAATTAGGCCGGTGGCGACGGAGCTGTTGTTTGTTCTAATTTCTGTAAAAGGACACGATAAACTGGCTCGTTCTTATTTTGTGTGGCGACTTCTCGCTCTGTTGGTACTGGAAAAATATTTTCTGCGAGCCAAAAATCTGAGTGGGTTGTTTCAAACCAGTCGTGTTCAAGGAATTTTTCGCGCATCTCTAGGGCAACTTCCTCAACATCTGACTGGAGGAAGAACACAGTATCGTGTGGGGTGTGACGCGCCAAAATATCGACTAAATCTGGCTGGACAACGCGACGCTTGTGGTGGCGTTTTTTAAACCAAGGGTCAGGAAATTGAATTGTGACCCAGTGGAGGCTGGCAGTGGGCAATGAATCTAGCAAAGCTTGCAGTGATGTATTGATATTCGCAAACAGATAATGCAAGTTTTTGAGTTGTTGGCGATCGCGGATGTCATTAGCGTCTTTAACCAGAGGATCACGAATCTCGATACCGAGAAAATTACGCTCTGGATACCGCTGCGCCATTTCTAAAATAAATCGCCCACGGGCACAGCCAATATCAAGGTGGAGGGGAGCCGCGAGATCTGCATAAATCTCATCCCAAGCAGGCATTGCAAACTCCTGCTGGTACTTATCCGTTAACGGATTAACATGCTGCCTGACCCGCGATCGCCCCACTGAATAGTCCCCTAAATACTCGACATAAAAATAGCTTTACTATTGTGCCACGCGCAGCAAGCCAAACTTCGATATGCTTAAATGAATAGGAGCAAAATTGCTTTGCCCTTTGTGACATTCTTTATAGACTCTTGGCAGAACATGGCAGAAACTACCGATCCTAAATCTAAAGCAGCGGCAAAAAAGAAAGAGAAGCCCCCAAAGATCGAAGACAAGCCTTTCAAAGAATTTATTGAAGAGCATTTCTTGCCCGAAGTGCAGACTGCCTTAAACGATAAGGGCATCACTGATATGAGCCTAAAGTTTGTCGAGACCAATATCCCGATTAAAGGTCTTGAGTCTACAACGTGCTGGCAAATCCAAGGTAGTTGGATGAATAATCAAAGACAATTTATTTTGTACTTTGTCGATGCAGATATTAAAGGTCAAAAGGCTTGGTCATTTGCCACTGATGGCTCACCCCACAGTACCCTTGAGTCTTTCATGATCGACGAGCGTCGTGTTAATCTCCCTCTCCTTGTCGGCTATGTTCTCCAGCGCCTTGATGCCCAGAAATGGCTTGCTTTAAATTAACGCTTCCACATTTCTGAGACGAATAAATTGTAGTTTTTTATGAATGAGCAGGATGCCCTCCGGCATTTACTTGAAGCTGTTGCTCAAGGCCGCGTTAGCCCCGCCGACGCTTTCACAGATCTCAAACATTTATCCTTTGAATCTGTCGGTAATTTCGCCAAAATTGATAATCATCGTGAGTTACGTACCGGTTTTCCTGAGGTGATTTGGGGGCCGGGAAAAACGCCTGAGCAAATTGCCCAAATCATGAACACAATGGGCGATCGCCATCCTGTGGTTATGGCAACCCGCATCGACGTTGAAACCTACCATTACCTCCAGCCAAAAGTTAACCATCTCACCTATTTTCCCGAAGCCCGTATTTGCGCGCGCATCAAGACTTTCCCAGAGGTGACCCATCGTGGTGCAATTTCCATTGTGACTGCCGGAACCGCTGATTTGTCAGTAGCAGAAGAAGCCGCCATTACCGCCGAACTATCCGGTTTCACTGTTAAACGTCTGTGGGATGTCGGCGTGGCAGGCATACATCGACTCCTCAGTAACCGTCACATTATTGATGAAGCGGATGTGCTGATTACCGTGGCAGGTATGGAAGGCGCACTACCCAGTGTTGTCGCTGGATTGGCTGACTGTCCCGTAATCGCTGTGCCGACCAGCATCGGCTATGGCGTGAGTTTTGGTGGCGTTGCCCCACTGCTCACCATGCTAAATTCTTGTTCTGCGGGTATTGGGGTTATGAATATTGATAATGGTTTTGGAGCTGCAATTTTAGCTGGCCAGATTCTCCGTACTGCCGAAAAACTCAACTAACTGGCCTATCACTTGAGTAAAAAGCAGCATAAACGGCAACTTATCAAGATTTGCTATTTGGCAGAAAACAAGAATTCATCAACCGACAGAATTACACTATCCGTAGTGATTATGTTGTTGTTTCTACCAATTTTGAGAAATATTCTATTTATAACTTTGTTTGGGTGATCAATTTCTGGTTAAGTTAATTATTTGGCTACGTATTTTCACTGAACAATCAATCTAAAACAGCCTATTTATCGCAAATTCAAGCACTTTTTTATTTGTTTTGTCTAATAATTAATCCGTATAAATAATGAGGTCTTCTTCAAGCCTTTACATAGAAGATAATGAATTAAAGCTTGAGTGAATATTGTGATTTTCTAGTCCATACTCTACTTAAATCACGATATCCTTATACAAAGTTAAGAGACATCAGCTAGGTAGAGAGTTGCCTAAATCGTTATTGTTCTCTTATCCGATATTCAGGTGTGTCTACGGTCTTCATTAGGGTTAAATAATGCCGTCGACAGTCGTTTCAACTCAACAGCACCAGATCCAGCGCAATATTAAACTACGTGGAAAGCCCCCCCTTGGTCAGCTACTAGTGCAGGCTGGTCTGGTTTCCCAAGATCAAATTAAACTTGCTCTTCAAAATCAATCTATTCCGGGATACGAAGAATTTAAGATTGGCGAAATTCTCGCTTTAAGGGGATGGATAAAACAAGAAACTTGCGATTTTTTCGCTGTTCGTTGGGAAGGAATATTAAATAGCCTAAGTGTCAAAAACAAACACAAAAAAATTGGCTATTACCTATTAGAAGCAGGGTTACTTACAGACGAGCAAGTCACGGGAATTCTTAAGCTTCAACAACAAACCAAAAAGCTGTTTGGTGAAATTGCAGTGGCAGAAGGTTACGTGAAACAGCAAACTGTTGACTTCTTTATTAAATACCTTTCTCCGAAAAAGCGTGCTGAGGCTGCGCAAACATCTTCTTTAGAACGTGCAGAAAAGTACTTTAAGTTAAATGATGTACAAGGTGCGATTTTAGAACTGCGTGAAGTGCTCCGTAAAGATACTAAAAACGGGAAGGCCCATGCGTGGTTAACACGTATTTACCTTGAAAAGGGTCAATCAAGCTTAGCTAAAGTGCATCTTCAAAAGGCGATCGCCGCGAGTCCTGACGATGCATTTGTTAAAGAAGTGAAAAAGCAGTTTTTTGCCTCGATTCCAGCAGCTTCAAAGACGGCTCGTAGTAATGCAAAATCCAAGAAATCAAAATCTTCTGAGCGTAGTTCTTGGCTGCGATTTGGATAAGAAAGGGGTGGCGATCGCCGAGTCTTTCAAGCTTGATTTTTAATGGCGGAATTTCGAGAGTTACACCACAAGATAAAAACGGACTCGTTTACAATGGCAAACAGAATTATTTGTCGCCTAAACGAAAACTTTGTTTGAACAAGAACGGTTACTTTTTGACCCTGTTACGCCTGAGCAAAACGCGATTCCATTAATCTTTGCGTTTCCGAATACCTATACTGTTGGCATTACGAGCTTGGGCTATCAACTGGTTTGGGCGAAGTTTAGTCAGCGGTCTGATGTTGATGTGCGGCGCTTATTTACGGATCTCAATGAGAAACTGCCGCAATCTCCAGAAATTGTCGGGTTTTCGTTTTCGTGGGAGCTAGACTACACAAATTTATTTGATCTCCTCGAAAAGCTTGATATTCCCCCAAGGGCTTCTGAGCGCAAAAGTCATCACCCGATTATTTTTGGGGGCGGCTCGGTACTGAGCGCCAATCCAGAGCCCTATGCTGATTTTTTTGACGTGATTCTCCTCGGTGATGGCGAAAATCTTTTAGATGAATTTATCGATGCTTATCAGGATATTCGCGGCGGCGATCGCCAAGTAAAGTTACGGCGTTTAGCCCAAGTGGAAGGCATTTATGTGCCGAGCTTGTATGAAGTGACCTATTCCTCGCCCACGGCTGAAATCGAAAGTATTGAGCCAAAATTTGCCGACGTTCCCGCCGCTGTATACAAGCAAACCTATCGTGGCAATGTTTTATCGACCTCGACAGTAGTTACCGAAAAAGCCGCTTGGGAAAATATCTACATGGTGGAGGTGGTGCGGAGCTGCCCAGAAATGTGCCGCTTTTGCCTTGCTAGCTATGTAACCTTGCCATTTCGAGTTGCAAATCTGGAAGGGTCACTAATTCCAGCGATTGAGCGGGGGTTAAAAGTGACTGACCGTTTGGGACTTTTGGGAGCTTCGGTGACGCAGCATCCGGAATTTGAAGCGTTGCTCGATTATTTATCCCAGCCTCGGTACAAAGATGTGCGTCTGAGTATCGCCTCGGTACGGACAAATACTGTCACAAAAAAATTAGCCCAAACTTTGGCAGCGCGGGATACCCGCTCAATTACGATCGCCGTGGAGAGCGGTTCGGAGCGGTTACGGGAAATCGTGAATAAAAAACTAACCAACGACGAAATTATTACAGCGGCAATCAACGCGAAAGCGGGTGGTTTAAAGGCAATCAAGTTCTACGGTATGGCAGGCATTCCCGGCGAGGAACAGGCTGATATTGATGCCACTATTGAGATGATGTTAGCGGCGAAAAAAGCAGCTCCCGGTTTGCGGCTCACCCTTGGGTGCAGCACCTTTGTCCCGAAAGCTCACACCCCCTTTCAATGGTTTGGGGTGAATAAAGCGGCAAAAAAACGTTTGCAATTACTCCAGAAAAAGTTGCGTTCCCAAGGTATCGAGTTTCGGCCGGAAAGTTATAATTGGTCGGTGATTCAGGCGTTATTATCGCGGGGCGATCGCCGTCTATCTCAGCTGCTCGAACTCACCCGTGAATATGGCGATACTTTGGGCAGCTACAAACGTGCCTTTAAGGATCTCAAGGGCAAAATTCCGCCCCTAGATTTCTATGTGCACCAGCCATGGCAAACTGACCAAGTTTTACCCTGGCAGCACCTCCACACCGCGATTCCGAAGGCAACAATTCAAAAACATATGGAAGAGTCCGGCGCACTCCCCGAAACAATTTCCTAGAGTTCAAATAGTTCGGTGATCGCCCGTTTTGGGTCAGGCTGTTTTACGAGGGATTCCCCAATGAGAACGGCTTTTGCGCCTGCTTCCCGAACAAATCTCAGGTCAACTGGGGTATGAATTCCCGACTCACTAACCACGCGGACACCCTTCGCTTGAATGTCTGAACGGCGAGTTTCCATGAGCATAGTGGTTGTCTCGAGATCTACAGAGAAATCTTCGAGGTTGCGGTTATTGATGCCCACTAAATTTACGCCGTCTACTGCTAAAACACGGTCTAGCTCAGCAGCGGTATGGACTTCGACGAGGGCAGCCATACCCAAACTGCGGGTAATATTGACGCATTGCTCAACGTCTTGGTCGGACAAAATTGCCGCGATTAGCAATACCGCATCTGCGCCATAGCTACGGGCTTTAAAGATTTGGTAGGGGTAAATAATAAATTCTTTGCAGAGCAGAGGCAGATCCACAGCCTCACGAACGAGCTTAAGATTGTCGAAGCTACCTTGGAAAAATTTCTTGTCCGTCAAAACGGATAAACAGCTTGCGCCACCTGCTTCGTAGGCTTTGGCGATCGCCACCGGGTCAAAATCTTCACGAATGACCCCTTTACTAGGCGATGCTTTTTTTACCTCGGCAATCAGCGCTGGATTTGTTTTGCCTTTGACGAGTGCTGAGATGAAATCCTTGGCTGGCGGTAAAGTCATGACAAGTTTACGCAGCTGGAGGAGACTCAGCTCCCCTCGCATTTGCTCAACTTCTAGCTCTTTGTGCCAAACAATTTCTTCGAGAATATGCCGGGGTTCCGCATCCGGTAGCGCGACTTGGTATTGCAAGATGCTGACATTGATCGGTCGGCTGGGGTGTTGGCGGCGGATTTGGACAGACATAATTTCTCTAATGATTAAAAAGCAACCCGGTGAGGGCTGCTCAAGTCGATAAAAATTTGTTTGCTAATTTTTGAATGTAAATCGTTGTCTGGCAACGACAGAAAAAAATTAGATGGAGCAGCTTATTTGCCGCTGCGCATGTTGCTGAGTTGGTTTAGGGCAGCGGCGCCGATGTTGAATAATGCCCAGGATGCAGCAATGGCCAAAGGAGCTAGTACGATCACAACACGGAAGTCCATAATCTTTTCCTCTAAGTTTTTAAAAGTAATAGTTGTAAAAAGTCATCTAATTTTACATTAATACCCGATCCCGTTGTCTTTTCCAAGCATCAAAATAGTGCAGAAACTGGATTGGGCTGGCGATCGCCAATTTTCTTGCAGACTGTGCGCGAAGCCTTTAAGGATCATGTAGGGTAGGGTGGGAAATCTTTCGGCGCTTTTTACGGCATGGTGACACTACAGCATTGGTTTACGCTTTTTATCAGTCAGTGGCTGGTGGCTTTGCCGTGGTTAATCGTTGGTGTGGCGGTATCGACTGGTTTATTTCTTTTTGCGCCCCGCCGTCGCTGGGAAAAGTTATTGCCGGAAAGTGCTTGGTGGCAGCCGCTGTATGGTTGTGGTTTGGGGTTATTGCTACCGCTAGGGCAATGTGGGTTATTCCCGGTAATGCGTCGCCTCATGTGGCAGTCGGGTTCGTCGAGTTTGGCGATCGCCTTCTGGTTAACTGCTGTGTCCATCAATCCGATTTTGTTGTTACAGCTCTGGCGCGCCTTTCCTGAAAATGGTGAGGTGGGTTTATTTTTTAGTGGCTTAGGTTTTCTGTTGCTGGTGGGTTTTAGTTGTTTGTTTGTGCTGCAACGACAAATGATTACGCGGGTACAAGATGACGAATCATCCTTTCGCTATCCGGCGATCGCCCGTCCTAGTGCCCACCGTGTGGCGATCGCCCCCATAGAAACGGAGGCTCTATCAACAACGAAGCTAAGCATCTTGCCGGTTGATCGGAAATCTCGCTTATCGATTGGTTTCTATGTTTTTTCACGTGAGCTAATGGAATGGTCGTTGTGGCTATTGTTTGGTTGCGCGATCGCCGCCTGTTTTCAGCTCTGGGTCGTACCGAATCTGATGACTAGCCTTAATCCCTGGTCGATATTAGTTGCTGGCTTTGCTAGTCCTCTGGGGTTTTCGCAGCATTTCTTTTTGGCGGGTCAATGGTTGCAGTTTGGGAATGCGGGTCACAGTCTCGGTTTTTTGCTTGGCAGCACATTTATGAGTTGCACCAGTTTTTGTCTATTAGCTAATACTCTGCGGGTTAAGGCATTTTTGTATCTCGTCATTTTGCTGACTTTGACGGCGATCGCCCTGAACCTCTGGCTAAATTTTTACTTGTTCTAGATTGTTTAAATTCTAGTTTTACAAATTAGTGGCTTTTGCTGGTGTGGCGATCGTCGTTCTGAAAGTGCCACAAAAAGTTTAGGGAGTTAGCCAAGCAAAAATTTCTGGGGCTGTGAGCTGAAAATCTCCAACAAAATCTGGTGTGGGTAACGATTCGTCTTCGTCTATAAAAAGTGACACTTTATTGTCTGGAAAATAAATAATCACTGCGTCTTCACTAGGATCAATCAGCCAGCCGAGTTGTGTGCCATGTTCCAAAGCATTCAAGATTTTTTTCATGACCTGGGTTTGGCTTTGTCCGGGAGAGAGAATCTCAATCATCCAATCTGGGGCAATAGGAAAACTATTAGCAATGCGTCCATTGTCTTTGCGAGGAATGTTGTCCCACTGAAATACTGCAATATCCGGCACAATCGCTCGTCCAGCAAATGTGCAACGCAATTCTGTGAAAACCAGTCCAATTTTTTCTGGTTCAATAGCCGTCTCAATTTTCGTGGAGAGCTTATTTTGAATACGACTATGTTCTCCTTGGGGCATGGGTTTCTGGATAACTTGACCGTTAATGAATTCGCTAGCTGGTTTGGTTTCTGGTTGGGTCAGGAATTCTTCTAGGGTTAAGGGCTTAACAGGGGACTGCACCATTTGGTTTCGCAGGGGTTTAGCTCGATAAACTCATGATAGCTTGATAGTTTTTAGTCGCCGTTCTGAAAGTGCCGCAAAAGATTTAGATCCCCGACTTCTTTTACTGCGGAGCGATAAGGCTCAAAATCTAGCCACAGAAGTCGGGGATCTGGGTCAGCTGGGTGGGTACTCACACAGGATGTCGCCGTCGTCGGTTTTATTCTCATCGGGGTAGAGCAGTAGATAATCCTCTAGCCACGAACAACCCCGAACCAACAAATCCTCAAGGGACTCCACTGGCCACAGTCGCACCGTCCCATCAGATGAAGCGGAAGCT
>CAZXBK010000054.1:0-23742 GCA_964638765.1 uncultured Synechococcus sp.
CAATGTCACAACCTGCTGTAATAACGATTCTTGGAAACGAATAATCCAACCAGTAAATGTATTGGTAATCAGCAGAACAAAAAGCCAAACAACTCTTTGCCTAGCTACGGTCAGTAGATTCATTTGGAAATAATTATCACCATCCGTCTGCAAACCACCTAATGCATAGATATCTTCGGTAGTTTCCGCTTCGAGAATATCGATCACATCATCCACCGTGACCACACCAACTAAGCGATCCTCTCGGTCTACAACAGGTAAAGCCAGAAGGTCATAACGCTGAATCGCACGGGCAACTTCTTCTTGGTCAGTATCCGTGTGAATAGATACGACATCCCGCGTCATAATTTCATCTAACTTGATATTCGGGGCGGAAACCACCAAATCCCGCAAAGATACAATACCTACTAACTGTCGTGATGCATTGGTAACATAGAGGTAGTAGATAATTTCAGACTTACTCGCTTGCTGACGAATGCGCTGGAGAGTTTCACCGACCGTTAAAGTTTGCTTGAGAGAAATATACTCTGGGGTCATCACACGCCCGGCTGTATCTTCCTCGTAGCCCAATAGTAGATTTGTTGCTTGTCGCTCTTCCGGACTCAGTTGCTCTAGGAGTTGCCGCACAACTTTAGCCGGTAATTCATCAAATAATTTGACGCGATCGTCTGGTGACATCTGATCAACCACATCTTGCACTTCTTGCCGCTTGAATTTTTGGACAAGGGCCTGTTGCACGGAAGAATCTAGGTATTCATAAACTTCGATCGCCTCGGCTTTTGATAACAAGCGGAAAGCAATCACTTGCATTGATTCCGGTAAATCCTCGATGGCCTCTGCAATATCCACAGGTTGAACAGGCACAGGTAATGAATTTTCCCCTTCCAAATTATTGGATTCCAGCATTAGGAGTAGCTGACTCCGCACTAACTGCCGTAACTCATTATGTTTAGTGGATGTTGTCATCTGGTTACGTCGCTCAACCCTGTTGCCAGGGTGCAAGATTTAGGTGGTTAGCAATAGTGGCGCGATCGCCCGTCGGCTCTTAAGCAAAAATGCTCAACTATTTACTTGGCTTAAGATATTTTTGTTTATGGCAGTATCCGTTATAAAACTTAACCCATTCTACAGAAGAACTCGTCAAGCGGCTTGTGTTAACAAATTTGACTGTGCTAGCCTAGAGCTATTGGGAATTAAAAGAATTCGAAAGTACTCGGTTACGATTATCTCGTTTGGTATTGTGTCAGGTTACGACAGTATTGACAGAAACATCTCGCCCCGATACGACTACGAACTCTCCTTCCCAGATGGACAACTCTCGTCATCTCTAAAAGGAGAAGCAAAACTATGTCAATCTATGTTGGAAACCTCGACTATGCCGTCGAAGAGGATGATCTCCGTGAAGTCTTTAATGACTACGGTAGCGTAAAGCGCGTTTATCTTCCTGTTGACCGTGAAACCCAGCGCAAGCGCGGCTTTGGTTTCGTTGAAATGGCCAATGATGGTGAAGAAGAAAAAGCGATTGAAGCCCTTGATGGCGCAAGCTGGATGGGTCGCGAAATGAAGGTGAACAAAGCTCGCCCTCGTGAAAACAGCCGCTAAATTGAACTGAAATTAATTGATTGCCTTCATCATTAGTTTGGAGGCTCGCTCAAAACTTATTTATTTAAGAAGCTCAATTTAAATTTCATCAGTATTAAAAATAAAGAGTCAGATCACCAAATTAGGATCTGGCTCTTTTTTGTATCTAAGGGTAATTATTTAACCGCAGACTCAAATCACGAGAAAGATTGTCTGTAGTTGGCATCCAGTTTTTGTTTTTTAAAAATAAGCTAAATGAGCTGTTGAACCGCGGCTTGGTAAATCGCTTGGTAACGGTTTTTCGCCTTGAGTTTACCCATGATGCTATTGAGATGAAATTTGACGGTACTCTCACTAATAAATAATTGTTGGGCGATCGCCTTATCTCTCAGACCGTCAGTGAGTAAAGCTAAAACTTGTTTTTCTCGGTCAGACAGCAATGGTTTTTGAGTCGGTTGCAACGGCTCTTTAGGATAGGGCAAGGAAACGTTCACCTGGGTCATTTGCTGAGGCGACCCCAACTCAATCGTGAGCTGACCGCCAAGATGCTGACATAAAAACTCTACATCTCCGAACTGCGATCGCCGCCATTGCTGCACTTGATCTGCCGTGGATTCTGGGGTTGTGATGATGCCTTCTAAAGCGACTGTGCGATCGCCATAGGTGAGACGACAATAGCCACATCGACAACTATTTAAAATCTCCGTTATCCGCAGCAACACAAACGCTAACCCAGCAGAGAGGGATTTTTCCGTACCAATAAGGGATAAATTTGTTGTGGTTAAAATTCCAGACAGCACATCCGATAAAGGTGCCTTATCTACTGGGTTTTGCGAGGACGTAGCATTAGGGGTAATGATTTGCGCTTGTTGGGCGGCATCAACAGCAATAGTTACCGCCATACAGAGCACTTGTAACACTTCTAAAAATTCCGGCACGAAGGGTTGCGTACTAAATGTGGCTAAAACGCCGAGCACCTTGTCCTGTCGAGCTAAAGGATATCCTGCAAACCCGTGAATATTATTGGCGATCGCCCAGTCTCGATCCTTGACCCATTGCTCTGCCGCCAAATTATTACTGAGAAACGGAATACGAGTCGCTGCTATTTTACCGACTTTATAAGCCCCCACAGGCACTAGGGCAAAATCCCCATCCGTTCGCTCGTGTAATCCCGACGATGCGACAAGTTTGAGCATTTGACCATCCGGCTCCATTAGCCAAATCCGGGCAAACACACATTGAAATTCTTCAATCAGCGCCTTGGTAATAGTCGAGGCGATCGCCGTCGTATCCAGATTGCCCGAAATCCGTTGAATGACCGAATTGACTTTTTGTAAATCAAAAATGAGCTGAGCAGTATTCAAAACAGTCGATAGGTAGGCGACATTACCATTGCATCCTCACTACGCTACCAAGCTTAGGCTTGAGAGATAGTCACCACAGAACATTATGACAACAGCAATGCGGTTTAATCACCCACCCCACACTGACTCGTACTAAATTTTTTTGAGGACTTGCCATAGCCAATGGCGGGGATTTTGAGAAATTTTAGTCGCTTGTCTTTCGAGGCGATATAGCTCCCGTGGTGACCAACCGCTTAGTAATTTTTGTGAATGCCAAACACCGACAGCGCAGGTATAGGCAATACAGAGCACTAGAGCTAAAGCGGCCCAAGGATTGTAGGCAAGACCGTAACGTAAGCTTGCCCATGTTAAATAATCCCGCCACAGTACAAATTCTGACCGCAAGCTCCAAATGGCAAAACTCCCTAGGGTTAGCCATAGCCCCAGCACCATTGACCAACGGCTAATGACGATGGCACGCATTAGTTTTGTAGCAAGGGGACTAGGCGGCTGTTGTGATTCTTGCTTTTGGCGATCGCCCACGTCCATATCCCGTGATTTTCCAGTACAACTTGATGATACTTGCGTAATTTTATTTTAACGGTCGAATTTTGCGTTGTGTCTCTTGTTTTTGAGTTCTCACAGTTCATCAAGCCACATCTGAAGTGTCAACGGACTCACTGGTCACTGTTGGTGAATCGCTATCGCGATCACGCCACCACGCCAAGACGGTGCTTGCCAAGAAAATACTGGAATAGGAACCCAATAAAAAGCCGATAATCAGCGCTAGGGCAAAGAATTTGAGCGTTGCTCCGCCAAATAAGAAAATCGCGAGGAGAGGTAGGAGGGTCGTCATTGTCGTGTTAATCGAGCGCCCTAGGGTCTGCTGCACAGACAAGTCGACAATATCGCTGATGCTACCTTCTTGGTCATTGTCGAGGTTTTCGCGGATACGATCATAAATGACAACCGTATCGTTAACCGAGAAACCAATAATTGTCAGTAGCGCTACCAAAAATAAGCTATCCACTTCCAACCCAATTACTAAACCCAGTAAAGAAAAAATACCTGTTGTGATCAGAGCATCGTGGAATAGGGCGGCGATCGCAATGATGGCGTAGTCAAATTTAAAGCGAATACTCAGATAGACGATAATGCCGAAAAAGGACACAATCAGCGCCAACATTCCCTGAATAAATAGCTCCCGACCAATAGTCGGCCCGACATCATCAATCTGTAATGTCGATGGATCGAAGACGCCGATTTCTGCGTTGAGGGCTTCCTGTAAAGCGGTACGTTGTTCTAGTTCTAATTTCGGTGTGCGAATCGAAATGTTGGTTTTCTCCTGTCCCAGAACCTGCACACTACTTTTGCCAATATCCTGCTCAGTCAGAATTGCTTGTACATCCGCAGTGCTAATCGGTTCATCACAATTGCCCTCAACGCCACAATCTAAGGCAATTTGAATCTTTGTACCGCCCACAAAATCAATACTCGGTCGCAAGGGCGTTTGAATTTGCTGCTGCGAAACCACCATAAAAATAACGCTGGCAATGACGGCGATCGCCGAGAGGGACCACCAGAGCAGTCGTTGTTGGGTGACTTTAAATTTCAATTGCAGGCTCATCAAACTTTCAGGAACTAATGGGGCAGACAAACAAAGATTTTCGAGGGGCAGCAGTTGTTAAGAGCAGCCTATTTCGCAACGTTAGGCGCAAACAACGATGGATTTTGACGCACTGTCGGTAACCCTAAAACAGCTAAGAGCATTAACGTCCGACTACAGGTAACAGCGGTAAACATACTGACTGCCACACCAATGGCGAGGGTTAGCGCAAAACCTTTCACCAGACCAGAACCGAGGAAGAACAGCGCACCACAGGCAATTAGGGTCGTGACATTACTATCAAGGATGCTGGAAAAGGCATTAAAAAAGCCCGATTCAACCGAACGATATAGCGTATTCCCTTTGTAAATTTCTTCCCTTGTTCGCTCAAAAATAAGGACATTAGCATCTACCGCCATACCAATACTGAGGATAAATCCTGCAATACCCGGCAAGGTAAGCGTTACGCCGATTAGGGAATAACAAGCGAGGGTAAAGATGGTGTAAATCACGAGGGCGCAGTCGGCAATGACACCCGGCAAACGATAGTAAACGGCGACAAAAATCAGGACTAAAGTCAGACCTGCCAAACCAGCGTAAATGCTGCGGCGAATAGAATCTTGACCGAGGGAAGCACCGACGGTACGGTTCTCAACGACAGCAACGGGAAAAGGTAATGAACCCCCTTTAATTTGAATGGCAAGGTCGTTAGCACCGTCAAAATCAAAATTTCCGGAGATAGTGACGTTATTACTAATGCCTGTTGCGGCATATTCGGCACCAACGGTCGGAGCACTAATCAGAGCATTATCCAGAAAGATACCGACGCTACGTCCCGTGCCTGCTAATTGCTTCGTAATTTCAGCAAAAATATCACCACCAGGTTCGTCAAAATTAATTAAAACCTGCCAGCCTGTACCGGATTGTAGGGGAGCTGGTTGAGCACTGGTCACGTTTTCACCAGTTAGATTTACCGGATCGTAATACGACAAAATCTTTTCGTTAGACTCGGCAATTAAATCTTCTAGTTGATTAATTTCATCTTGATTTGCTTCGGCATCTTCTCCCTCACGAAGAAGAGCAACTTGCACTTCTAGTTGCCTTAACGTCTGATAATCAGCGGTAAATTCACCTTCTGTACCGGGTCTAAGGGGACGAAACTCTAGCTGTGCTGTACCACCAAGAACGCGTTCTGCTTGGTCAGGATTGGTGACACCGGGCAGTTGTACCAAAATGCGATCGCTGCCCACAAGCTGGGTGATTGCTTCTGCTACACCTAAACCATTAATACGATTTTCGATGACGCGCTTAACGGCGGTCGTGTCGTCTTCAGCGACGGTTTGACCATTTTCGGCGGGCTGCACTTGAATTGTCAGCTGGGCACCGCCTCGCAAGTCAAGGCCGAGTTGCGGCGGCAAGGTCACCAAAATTGTCACGGCGATCGCCACAAGGAAGAGGATCGCCACAATGACTAAGCGTTGTTTTTGCATAATGGTTTAGGTTGATCTGTCGGTGACTCTAATCTAGATATTGTTTGCCATCATGTCTTGGACAGCTTGAACGATATTATCGGGTTGAATAATAGTGAGACGCTCTAGGGTGCCGTTATAAGGTGTGGGAATATCCTGGGAAGACAAACGCACAACAGGGGCATCCAGCTCATCAAAGAGCTGTTCATTGATCAAAGACATCACCTCAGCGGCAACCCCTGCGGTCTTCATACATTCCTCGACGATGATCACCCGGTGAGTTTTGCGTACAGATTTGGCGATCGTCTCCATGTCGATAGGCTTCAGGGAAATCAAATCGATCAGCTCTACACTAATGCCCTGCTTCTCAATGGTCTTAATGGCTTGGGTGCAGTGGTGACGCATCCGTGAGTAGGTCAAAATTGTGACATCAGTACCTTCTTGCACCATTTCTGCCTTATCAAGGGGCACAATATACTCGCCTTCGGGAAGATTTTCCTTGAGGTTATAAAGCAGTACGTGCTCAAACATCAAAACAGGATTGTTGTCGCGAATCGCCGCTTTGAGTAGACCTTTAGCATTGTAAGGAGTGGAGCAAGCCACAATCTTGAGACCAGGAACCGCTTGGAAATAGGCTTCGAGGCGTTGGGAGTGTTCTGCACCAAGCTGACGACCGACACCGCCGGGGCCACGGATTACCATCGGGATTTTATAGTTACCGCCGGATGTGTAGCGCAGCATCCCAGCGTTGTTGGAAATTTGGTTAAAGGCAAGGAGCAAAAAGCCCATATTCATGCCTTCAATGATGGGGCGTAAGCCTGTCATTGCTGCGCCAACGGCCATCCCTGTAAAGCTGTTTTCTGCAATTGGCGTATCGAGTACCCGCAGATCTCCGTACTTCTTGGCGAGATCCTTCGTTACTTTATAGGAACCACCGTAATGTCCAACATCTTCGCCCATGACGAAGACACTTTCGTCGCGCGCCATTTCTTCATCGAGGGCTTGACGTAATGCGTTAAAAAGTAAAGTTTCTGCCATTTGAAATTAAGAGGGTTAAACGGATCGCAGCAAACGTTATCCTATCATTCCAACGACTTTCTGTGCTGAATCCTTCTCATACGTGGCGATCGCCTCAAGTCTACTTTTTCAGGACATTCAAACGATTCGTATTTTGGTGTGGTCAACAGCCATCATGGAATTTATTGGTTCAATTCTTTTTTTGCTTGCCGCCACAACTGATCGAGTTCCTTAATGCTGTAATCAGTTAAGGATTTTCCAGCAAATTTTTCCATGAGAGTAATGCGCTGCACTAACCGCTGATTTGTGCCGTGTAATGCTTCGCTAGGGTCAAGGTCATACCAGCGTGCAAGATTGACAATGGTAAATAATAAATCCCCTAATTCCGCTTGTTGGTGCGCTTTATCTTCAGTTGCTAATGCTTCGTGAAATTCGGCGAGTTCTTCGTCAAATTTTGCCCAAACATCTTCAATCTTTTCCCATTCAAAACCAGCCGCCGCCGCTTTTTTTGACATCTTCATACTCGCCATTAAAGGTGGCAAAGTAGCGTTGTAGCGGTCTAGTTTACGACTCAATTTTTTCGCTAACTCTGGGGTTTCGCCTTTTTCTTGGGCTTTAATGTCATCCCAGTTTTTGCGGACGTCTTCAACGCTATCGACGGCAACTTCACCAAAGACATGGGGATGGCGACGAATGAGCTTGGCGCTAATACCTTCGGCAATTTCCTGGAGGCTAAAATCTCCGGCTTCACTGGCAATTTGTGCCTGCAAAACGACCTGTAATAATAAATCCCCTAGCTCTTCGGCGATCGCCTCTTTTTCTTCCCCACGAATGGCGTGTACCACTTCATAGGCTTCTTCGATGACGTAAGGAATTAAAGTTTCGGGCGTTTGGGCTAAATCCCACGGGCAACCACCGTCCGGCGATCGCAACTGTGCGACAACTTGGATGAGATGTTCGAGGGATTTTAAAATTGCGTCCGTGGGCTGGCTCATAAATTTCTTCAGAAGTTGAGATGACACCTCAACATTACGCTTCAAAATTGACATAAAAAAGGCAGCTTTCACACTGCCCAAAGAACTTATCTAACTGTCGTCAGAGAAAAGATGATTCATTTATTCCTCAGAAGATGCGGAGGAGCGACGGCGACGGCGGCGGCGTACAACTTTTTGCTCCGGTTCAGCTTCAGCTTGTTTGGCCTCTGCTTTTTCTGCCGTTGCAGAGTCGTTAGAGTCTTTCTCTTCTTTTGAGTCACTCTCGGTATCGTCACCGACTAAGTTGGAGATTTCTTTAACGCTCGGCTTGTCCACCACTTTTGCTTTTGGTGCATCATCATCGTCCTGCTTGTCAGATTTTGATGCTGGCTTTGTCTCAGTTTCGACTTTCGCTTCTGAGGTGGCGATCGCCTCAGTTGTCTCTGTATCTTCTTCAGAAACTTCAATCACTTCACCGGGACGAATGACCTTCACAATTGTCGAGCGAGGATCTTTTTCGTCACCACCAGCTACTTTGACGAGGGGAGATACACCGATTAAGGCATAAACATTCTGCTCTTCCGGTGTCATTTCCACCTGAACCGTTTCGTATTTAATCTCCTCACGACGATAACGTCCCCGGTCACGTCGGTCATAGCGACCATTACCATTTTTAGAATTGCCGTTAGACCCATTTTTGCTGTCATCTTTTTTGCCATTAGTCGATGCTACGGCCTCTTGACTCTCAGCTTTTTCAGTGTCTTTTTCATTGATATCTTTTAGAACAGGCTTCGCACTGACATTCGTATCAGGCGATCGGCGACGGCGACGGCGATTATTACCGCCATTATTTTGCTCCTGATAATCAGGATGATTGAGGAGATCTAAAGAATTACCATTGGCAGTATTCGACTTTGAGCGGGAATTACCACGGCTGTTATTGCTAGTCGGTGCGATGCGATTGACTAAAGTGGGTCGACTATCCGTTGCAGCTGCCGTAGATTGTGTCGACAACGGTATGACATTACCGACTTGCAACCCAGACGGTTGTTCTTCACCGGGCAAATGAGCCAAGTGACCCAAACCATTACAGTGGGAGCAGGGCGTACCAAACAGCTCATAGAGATTTTGGCCCTGACGTTTACGGGTTAGCTCCACAAGACCCAACTCAGACAATTGAGCGATCTGAGGGCGTGCCTTATCTGCTTTTAGAATCCTCGTGAAATGCTCTAAAAGTTTGAGCTGGTCACGTCGTGAATCCATATCAATGAAGTCAACGACAATGACACCACCGATATTACGGAGACGCAATTGACGCGCAATTTCTGTTGCAGCTTCAAAGTTTGTCCACAGGACGGTTTCTCTTGCCGTCGCTGACCTTGTAAAGGAGCCAGAGTTTACATCGACAACCGTCAAAGCTTCTGTTGGTTCAATAATGATATAGCCACCAGAAGGCAGATCAACACGGGGTTTTAGCGCCTCACGGATCGCACCATTAACGCGGAAATATTCGAGGACGTTTTGTTTTTCGCGGTGATGATCAATTAATAAACCGTCAGGGGTTTTGCCACCCTGCCAATTCATAAGTTGATTTTTAACCCGCTTGACGCCACTCGCGGAGTCAACAACGATACGGTTAACTTCGTCGCTGTAGATATCCCGCAGAACTCGCTGAATGAAATCATCGTCGCGATTAATCAGCATGGGAGGGCGTCCATAGTTAGCCTGCTGCTGGATGGATTCCCACTGTTTTTGGAGGGACTCTAAATCTTCAATAATCGCATCTTCGTCTGTACCTTCAGCTTCAGTACGCACCAATAAACCCATACCGGGAGGCTTCATCAATACGGCTAAAGCACGCAAACGGCTACGCTCATTGTCGTCGCTGATGCGACGCGATAAATTCACGCCTTTGCCATAGGGCATTAAGACAACGTAGCGACCGGGAAGGGTAATGTTACCAGTTAACCGGGGGCCTTTATTTCCCGTCGGTTCCTTCATTACCTGCACTAGGGCTTTTTGTTGTGGCTCTAGTAGCTCTGTAATGGAACTAGAATTCTTCCGTAGACGAATCGGGCCTAGGTCACTGACGTGAATAAAGCCATTCTTTTCGGTTTCGCCGATATTGATAAAGGCTGCATCGATGCCGGGAATGACATTTTCGACAACGCCTAAATAAATATCACCGACTTGTTGAGCACCTGTGGATACGACGATTTCTTGGATTTGGTCTTCCCAAAAAACGGCAGCAATCTGATGCTGCTCCGCAATAATGATTTGCTTTGGCATTCAAATTCCTCGATTTTTTTCGCTTAGTGCTGAAAAACCTGATTGTTGCAAGTTCTTGTTAGTCAAAAGGCTCTGAAACTAGTTAAAAATCTTTCTTGTTTCGCGAGAGTTCACCACTGGCAAAGGTCATATGATGATGCCGGGTGAGGGGAGATGGGCAGGGAAAATGGATCGTTACTAACTGATTGGGGTATTAGGCTATTGGTGTAATGCCACAACAGTCAATGCGGATCATATTAATCGTTTCTTTCGGAACACGCTGTGCACTTAATAGAAAGAAACTGTGGCTAAATAATTAAATGTTTAGCGGGATGTATGCAACCATCTGAATAACTATATTACTGCTAAGTGCGTATTTTGGATCGTATTGGCTCTAATCTGTCGAAATTTGCCGTAATGAAGTAACAGTTTGTTGCACGGCGATCGCCACTTGATCGATGTCTGCAATGGTGCTAGTTCTGCCGATGCCAAATCGTAATGACGCTAAACATTGGGCTTTTGTCCGACCGATGGCTTGGAGCACGTGGGATGGTTTTCCTGAGGAACAGGCAGACCCGGAAGATAGGGCAACGGTACTCCTTAAGCCTAAAAGCAATGCAGCTCCGTCAAGATCATCAAAGCTGACATTGAGATTGTGGGGTAGGCGTTGGTCTAGGTCACCATTGAGATGACAGCAAGGAATGTCTTTAAGTTTTTCCCACAGGCGATCGCGCAACTGTTTTAGGCGTTTATTTTCTTCTTCTCGATTTTCGAGGGCAATTTCTAGGGCTTTTCCAAAACCAACAATTTGAGGAACGTAGAGAGTGCCGGAGCGTTTTTCTCGCTCTTGACCACCACCATGAAGTTGAGCAGCTAGATTCACGCGGGGATTTTTGCGCCGCACGTACAACGCACCGATGCCTTTTGGCCCGTAGATTTTATGGGCAGTAATTGAAAGTAAATCGATATTTTGAGTCTGGACATCGATAGGAATTTTGGCGATCGCCTGGGCTGCATCACAGTGAAATAAAACATTTCGTTCGTGACAAATTGCCCCAATTTTCTCGATAGGTTGCAGTACACCAATTTCATTATTCGCCGCCATTACGGAAACGAGAACGGTATCAGAGCGAATGGCTTTTTCTAATCGATCTAGCTCCAGCAAACCGTTGGGCTGTACTGGCAAATAGGTGACTTCAAATCCAAGAGTTTCGAGATAAGCACAAGGATCTAAAACAGCACGATGTTCGGTTTGGACAGTGACAATATGTTTACCCTGAGAGAAATAAGCTTCCGCAACGCCTTTAATCGCTAAATTATTGGACTCTGTTGCACCACTGGTAAAAATGATTTCTTCGGGTTCTGCATTAATACTTGCGGCGATCGCCTCCCGTGCATATTTAACCGCTGCCGCCGCTTCCCAACCGTAACTATGTCCTGCGCTGCCTGCATTACCGAAGTTTTCAGTGAAATAGGGCAGCATTGCTTGTAACACCAGCGGATCAACAGGTGTCGTGGCATGGTTATCCAGATAAATGGGGCAAGCCATTATTTTTTTAGACCGTGACGGGCTTTTGGCGGGGATGAGTTTCCATTAGGCGGCGCACTTGTTCGGCATGGTATGAACTACGGGTTAACGGACTAGAAACCACCTGTAAAAATCCGAGGGATTCGCCATATTCCCGCCATGCAGCAAACTGTTCTGGAGTGACGAAATCTTTTACGCCGAGGTGCTTTTGAGTAGGCTGGAGATACTGACCAATCGTAATAATGTCGCAATCCACTTCTCGCAAATCGCGCATTACTTGCCGTACTTCCTCATCGGTTTCACCAAGACCGACCATAATGCCAGATTTTGTATACATCCAAGGAGCCACCTCACGGACGCGCTTTAGAAGATTTAGAGAACGCTGGTAGTCACCTTGGGGACGGGTCTTTTTATAGAGGCGAGGAACAGTTTCTGTGTTGTGGTTCAGTACCTCAGGGTCAGCATCGAGAATAATTTTCAGTGCATCCCAATCACCGCACATATCGGGAATCAAAACTTCAATGGTCGTTTTCGGCGACAAATCCCGCGTCCGCTGGATACATTTCACAAACTGGCTAGCACCACCATCGGGCAAATCGTCCCGGTTCACAGAAGTGATAACAACGTGATTGAGATTCAGGCGACGAACCGCTTCCGCTAAATTCTCCGGTTCCTCCGGATCAAGAGCAACGGGCTTTTTCTCAAAATCGATATCACAGTAAGGACAAGCACGGGTACAGGCTGGCCCCATAATCAGAAAGGTTGCGGTGCCAGCATTAAAACACTCGCCAATATTTGGGCAAGAAGCTTCTTCACACACAGTATTAAGGCTGAGGTCGCGCAAAATCTCCTTCACGCTGCCGACTCGCTGCCATTGGGGGGCTTTTACTCTGAGCCAATCTGGTTTCACCGCCACGGCGATCGCTCCTTATCTGAAAACTAAAGTTGTGATGCGTAAGACCATATCCTAGCAAGGATTACCTGTGTTAGGATAGAAACGCTTTTTGCGGGATGTAGCGCAGCTTGGTAGCGCACTTCGTTCGGGACGAAGGGGTCGCAGGTTCGAATCCTGTCATCCCGATTTAGATTTTTTTCACAACACATTGACAGTCTTCGCTTGCTATATGAGTTGGCGATCGCCCTCATGTTTTCTTCTTAGAATAAAGAGGATGGTGTGAGGAATAGCAAATGGAGCCAATTACGTTAACTGGTTTGGCAATCGCCTTCAGGTGTAAGAACTAGAATTAGAGAAATTGATTCGCCTCCGATTTCCATGGCAGCAGAGCAGGATAAAAATGAGCCTCAGATTAATCAATCCCAAAGTGATCTGGGTATTGGGGCAATGCAAGGGGGCAATATTCGTGATAACGCACGGGTAGCTGGAAAATATGAGGACAATTCGACCACAAATAATATTGTCAATAACTATGGGGTTCCGGAAGAAGCCCTTCTCAAGGCCTTAGAAAATGCTGGGCAAAGTGATGGCATTGGGATTTTGCGGACGGGTGATCCGGCGAAAACAACAAAGAATTGGCAGGGGCGAGAAAAAGAACTCAAAACGTTAACAGGCTGGCTCAATAATCCCAATGTGAACTTGATCGGGATTGAGGCGATCGGGGGCATGGGGAAATCAACCCTCGCGGCCAAGCTCTATGAATCTAATGATCTGACATTCCAGAAAGTCTATTGGGCAGATGTTACCAATGGGGCGACTTTTGCGGAGGTGGCGCGGAAGATTCTGACAAAGTTTGGGTTTGCGATACCAGAACAGGAACAGGCTTTATCTCAAGCGTTGGTGCAGGGGTTGCGGCAGGAAAAATTTCTGTTGATTATCGATAACCTGGAAAGTCTGCTCACGGAAGAACGGCAATGGACGGGGCAGTTTTGGCGGGACTTTTTTCTCAGTTGGCAAGAATATGGCAGCGACAGCAAAATTCTGGTCACGTCGCGGGAACATCCTACAGAACCACTGTTTGATCATTGGCTAGATCTCAAGGGTTTGGCAAAGGAAGCTGGGGCAAAACTTCTGGCTGCAAAGGGTATTCAGGGAGACAGGGAAGCTTTTTGTGAGTTGGTGGATGGGCATCCGTTGCTGTTGACGATTGTGGCGGATTTTTTGAAAAGTGAATTTCCAGATCCAGAGTTGCCACCGAGATTAGAATATCTGGAGCGGTTGGGGCTAGGGAATCTGCGGGAACTGATGACAAAAGCCGAGGGGCAACACCGGAAGGAAACGGTGGGTTTGGCGGTGGTGCTGGATGCAACGTTTCAGCGGCTGAGTGATGTACAGCAAAAAATATTTCTGGCGGTGTCAGTGCTGCGGCAGCGGTTTAATGCAGGGATGGCAAAGGCGGTAGCAGGGGTTGAGCTGGATGAAACAGCGGTAGAAAAGGAGCTGCGGCAAATCGTCAATAAGTCGCTGTTGGAGGCAAGGCGGGACAAAGAAACCTTGGAGCCGTGGTATGAGTTTCAGCCTTTGGTGCGGGAATATGCGAACTATCGCGCCGGGAAAAATCAGCAAGCTCACCAAAATGCAATTTTTTTCTATTTGAAACAAGCAAACACGGATAAAGCCTTATGGCAAACAATGGCGGATGTGCAGGAATATTTGGAAATTGCTCATCATTGGCTTGAACTAGAAGAGATAAACCAAGCATTTACAACGGTGTATCAGTTTGATGAGTTTCTGCAATTGCGCGGCTATTACGAGACACAGATTGAAGCATATAAACCTGTTATTACTGCCTATGAACAGATTGATGGTCTAGAACAGCATTGGGAATATGGCGCATCTTTAAACAGCATGGGCAACGCATATCAGAGCTTGGGAGAATATCAACGAGCAATCTCTTTACACCAGCGACACCTAGAACTCAAAAGGGAAATGGGTGATCGACAGGGAGAAGCTATTGCCCTTGGTGGGTTGGGTAATGCTTACTTTAGTTTAGGGAAATATGAGCAGGCGATCATCTTCCATCAGCAATGGCTAGACATTGCCAAAAAAACCTCTGACCGACGGGGAGAAGCTTGCTCTCTTAGTGGTTTGGGGAATGCTTACGAACACTTGGGGGAGTATCAGGAAGCGATCACATTCCATCAACAATCTTTAGAAATATCCAGGGAGATTGACGACCGAAGGGGAGAAAGTAGGTCTCTTGGTAATTTGGGGCTTGCTTACCATTACACTAAGAGATATGAGCAGGCAATTAGGTTTCACCAACAAGCTTTAGACATTGCTAAACAAACTGGTGATAAACAGTGGATAGCAGCTTGTCTCGGCAACTTGGGTAATGCTTACTTCAGTTTGGGGGAGTATCAACAGGCCATCCCTCTCCATCGACAACATTTGAAGATCGCTAGAGAAATTGGTGATCGACGAGGTGAAGCCAGTTCCCTTGGCGGTTTAGGCAATGCTTATGACAGTTTAGGTGAATATCAGCGAGCAATCACCTTCTATCAGCAATCCCTAGAAATCAAAAGAGAAATCGGTAACCGGCAGGGGGAAGCAATCTCTCTATACAATTTAGCGAAAACATACTTTGAAAACTTTCAGGAACACAGTAAGGCATTGCAGGCTTGTAAGGACAGCTTGAAAATCATGCAAGAAATCCAGCTGCCTTACGTAAATTCGTGCTTAGAACTAAAGCAAAAAATTGAAGCAGCTCAAAAATAACCAACAAATGCAAATTTTTTGGACAAAACACGCGGAGGAGAGACAAAAGCAATGGCAAACGAAACTTGGCATTACACGCGAGGAAGTCGAAAATATATTACGCAAGCCGGAGCAAGTCGTTGAAGAAAATCAAGTCTTAGTAGCTCAATGCAAACGAGGTAATGGCTTACTAAGAGTTGTCTTTGTAGAAATCGGAGATATTTACAGAATCATCACCCTTTATTGGACAAATCAAGTCAAACGCTATTGGCAGGAAGAAGAACAATGAAAGTTACCTACGATGCAGAATCTGATGTTTTGATGTTTGTGCTGAAAGATGAATTACCCGTCAATGCTATCTCTGAACCCGGCGGAGTCATTGTCAGTTATGACGAAAATGAAGAGCCTATCAGTATCGAATTTTTAAATGCATCTAAACGGCAATTGTTTAATCCTGCTCAAGAAATGATGCAAATTTATCGGTAGAGCGACGATAACTCATGGGAACCTATATTCACCAAACAGTCACCTATAGCCTAGAACTAGACGGCCAATTTTATATTGTGGAGAATGTACCAGCGCGAGTTTGCGTCGAAACCAGCGAGAAATTTTTCTCACCAGAAACCCTCGATAAACTCCAAGAAATTATTTGGGGACAAGCAGAACCAATCAAAGTCATCGAAACCCCTGTTTATGCCTTTTGAGCTTTTTTCTGACCTTGCTTTAACTCAAGACTTCCCATGGCAAAAAGAGCAGGCTATCCTCCAGAAAATTCATTCATTACCATTGGAACAACTTGAAGCATTAGGTAAATATCTCGACCAATTAACCGCCTAGATTCTTTTCATTGCATCCGAAACCGCACTGCCCAGAATCTCTTCACAGACACTTCGCGATCGCCAGATTGATCAAAAATCTTGATCTCAACTCACAAAAACACAATCAGACGGCGATCGCCCAAACCCTTGCTCCGATTAACTTTCTTTGCGATCAAATGTGACTAAATTTACAAAACGCGACCTTTGACCTGCCTTTTGTAACAGAATGTTACAAGAAAGGCGTCATGACGCCATAGAGGCTTGACGGTGCTAAAAATGCTCATTACAGTAAGGCGGTATACCCACCGGGTAAGTCATCAGTTAGTCGTATGCAAGATAAGCAAAAAGTCACACTTTACCTCCCCACAGCGATTCACCGTCAGTTAAAAATCAAAGCGGCTCTCGATGCAGAATCGATGTCTGCCCTTGTGGAGCAAGCCGTTAGCTTTTATCTCCAGCACCCGGAAGTTGTTGAGGAGACTCAGGAAACCCACGGTCAAACCCACCGTGTCCATATCTGTCCTGAATGTGAAGGAGCCGTTGTCCTACGAGACAATCAACTTGTTTCTCTCAAGCAGCAACCGACCGTCTTACTCGATGAAGACATCGCGAAAGATTTGCATAGTGCTCGTGACACCGCTGATGATACCGAGCTTGTTCCCTGCCCCTAGGGAAATAGCTTAATTGCCACTTCTGTCCTTTCTACATTGGTCGATACTATGAAAGAAGAACTAAACACGTTAATTCAGGCGGGATATCCTCTCATTTATCTCGTCACGCCAGAAGAAGAACGGGCAGAGGCAGCGATCGCCCACATTTCACAGTTGTGTGAATACGACAAGGTTTATGTCTGGACAATGACCCACGGTTTGGTTGCCTACGACTCAGATCGGAAGCCCCAACCCCGCACCCTTTCCGCTGAAGCTGCCATTCGCGAAATGGTTCACATGGAAGGCTCAGGCATTTTCATTTTCAAAGATTTACATCCTTTCCTAGACGATCCCAGCACAGTACGTTGGCTGCGGGATGCGATCGCCTCGTTTAAGAATGGCGTGAGTAAGAACATTATTTTGATGTCGCCTTACCAGAAGGTTCCTCTAGAGTTAGAGAAAGATGTTGTTGTTCTTGATTTCCCATTGCCAACTCTTGATGAGTTAGATACTGTCTTAGCGAAGCATTTATCTCCTCTCCAACCCATTAGCGCAACGGCACGCGAGAAGTTGTTAAAAGCAGCTCTGGGTTTGACAAAGGACGAGGCAGAAAAGGTTTATCGGAAGGCTCAAGTTACCGCGAAGAAATTAACAGAGTCAGAAGTTGAAATTGTTCTTTCAGAGAAAAAGCAACTCATTCGTCGCAACGGTATTCTCGAATTTATTGAAGAAGATGAAACCATTGATTCGATTGGTGGTTTAGAAGAACTCAAGCATTGGCTCAAGCAGCGATCTAACGCTTTTACTGAAGCGGCTCGTGAATATGGCTTACCTCAGCCCAAAGGAATGCTCATTCTCGGTGTACCCGGTTGTGGAAAATCCCTCCTCGCGAAAACCACATCCAGACTTTGGGGATTACCGTTGCTCCGTCTCGATATGGGTCGCGTTTATGACGGCTCTACCGTTGGTAAGTCAGAAGCAAATCTCCGTAGTGCTCTCAAAACTGCTGAATCTATTTCTCCTGCCATTCTCTTCATTGATGAGCTGGATAAAGCATTTGCCGGTTCCTCTGGTTCAGCCGACTCTGACGGTGGTACATCTAGCCGGATTTTTGGTTCTTTCCTCACTTGGATGCAGGAAAAAGAATCCCCAGTATTCGTTATGGCGACAGCTAACCGCGTAGATCGTTTACCCGGTGAGTTTCTCCGCAAAGGTCGTTTCGATGAAATTTTCTTTGTAGATCTGCCAAATTCTAACGAACGCGAAGATATTTTCAATATTCACCTTTCTAAGCGTCGTCCTGACGGCGATCGCTTCGATAGTGAGCAGTTAGCAAAGATTTCAGAAGGTTTTTCCGGTGCCGAAATTGAGCAAGCCATCATTGCAGCGATGTATGAGGCATTTGCTCAGGACAGAGAGTTTACTCAGCTTGATATTATCGCCGCGATTAAAGCGACTCTCCCCTTGTCCCGCACCATGACAGAGCAGGTTAGCGGTCTCCGCGATTGGGCCAGACAGCGTGCCCGACCTGCTTCGGCTTCCGTTGCTGAATATCAGCGACTGGAGTTCTAACCCACAGTCTTAATCCCTCCCAGATTAAGGTCAGCAAGATTCCCAGCTTGTTGGCAGCAAAACAAAAAAAAGTCCACTACTTATTTAGTGGCAACTCAAGCAAAACTCAAAACTGTTGTTGTTTTTGGAGAATTAAATCCATGTCTCACTTTAGTACTTTACGCACGAAAATCACTGATTCCGAAGTTCTCAAGTCTTCTCTTCGCGACCTTGGCATTTCTGTAAACACCGACGCTGCTGTACGCGGCTACAACGGTCAACAGATCCAAGCTGACATCGTTGCGACTCTCGAAGGCGACTATGATCTCGGCTGGACTCGCAATTCTGATGGTAGCTTCGACCTCATCGCTGATCTTTGGGGTGTTGCTAAGAAGCACAATCAAACTGAACTGATTAATTCTATTAACCAGAAATACGCTGTTAACAAGACTCTTAGCGAAGTCAAGCAGCGCGGTTTGAACAATGCCAACGTCAAGCTTGTGCTCCAAAAGTAATTTTTCTTGATGCGTTCCCACAATTGAAAGGATTGATCTACTGCTAGTGATCAGTCCTTTTTTATTGGGATAAATTTAGACTTTATGACGAAAAAAGCAATTCATGTTTGGATTTCAGGGCGAGTGCAGGGAGTCAGCTATCGCTATTACACCAGCGTGAAAGCCGAAGAATTAGGCATTAAAGGCTGGGTGAGAAATTTGCCCGATGGTCGCGTGGAAGCTTTGTTTGAAGGGACGGACAAGCAGCTTAAAGAAATGACAGAATGGTGTCATCAAGGTTCGCCAATGGCTTCTGTTAAAAACGTTGAGCAGCAATGGGAAGAAGCTGAAGGGATAAAAGATTTTCGGATTTTACGTTGAGAGAGATTTTGACTTAGCAGATTTGATGGCGATCGCCGCCGCCCAGACGTGGAGATAATCTGCCGCTGTGCGCCATGACCCTTCGGCTTTTTCGAGAACATCTTCCGCTTCAGCTAAAGACAATTTGAGAGGAGAGGTTTGATCAGGCAGAGTAGCAGCTTGAATTTTCAAATTCGCCCAAGTTTGCAGAGTTTGCACATCAACAGGTTGCAATTCAATAGTTCTTACTTCTAGACCACAGAGCCTTGCCCAAAAGCCTAAATCTCGATGGGTTCCCACAGCAATAGTTGCGTCGCTTAAACTTGCCCAAATTAAGGCTGGAATCAGAAAAATAAATGGCAGGCGATCGCCCTCATCCCAGTAAACGATGGGTTCAATTGGTGGAAATTTAAACCGACCTAAACCCGCTGGATAATAGCAATAACTTCCTCCGGTCTGCGATCGCCAATGATGAAGGTGAGACGATTTCCCAAAACCTTTCTCCCCAAGAATTTGGATAAGTTGCCGAGCATTCGGTTTAGGTGGCTCTGAAAAACCACGGTCTAGCCATATTTCGACGGGTTCACTCAGCTGCTCTTCCCCAACAAACGGATTGCGGGACAAACCGAGAGCTTGGTAAGGATCAAGCATAGCTTTGGGGCACAACCTGAATGATTTGGCTGGTGGTATCTTTTGGACGAAATAAGCCGGGAAAGACAATTTGTACTTTTACTTCCCACATCAACCGAAACAAGTGACCGTTATAAGTCAGCGGCGCGTCGTAGGGAATATTTAGCTCAAATTCATAGGGGCGTTGACGGTACTTTAAAAGGTGTTCTGGTTCAATCTCTTGAGTTGCCACATATTGTCTATCCCGCGTGCCTCTGCCCTCCGTAAACCACGCCACGTAGACTTCCGCTGATTTCGGCTCTTTATCCGGGTCATCTGGCTGCCAAGTGAACTGACCGACAACTGGGTAGCTCGGCATTATTTGTGAATCTTGGAGTTGTAAATCAATCATTGAATTTATAACTCCTTTCGGTTGAGTCTAAAACGCAGGATCCCCCTAAATCCCCCTTTGTAAGGGGGACTTACACTCTTAAGTTGCTTCATATTTTTTTGGAGTGACATTGAATAGCTAGGCGGGTAAAACTTTCACAACAAAATAAGACGTATCTTTTGCCACGCGAGGTAGATGAATCTTGACTCGTAGCTCCCAGCGCACTTGATTATGGGGCGCATAGATTGACGTTGGAGCATCCTCTGGCACAGTAATTTGAGTGTCGTACTCAATTTGCGTCACGCCTGCCATCACTGTTTTATCGAGTAATTCAACCTTATCCAGCTCATGGGTCGCCGTAACGGTATCAGTGCCCCGGCGATATTCCACCCACTCGTAATTTACCCACGCGGCGGTTATTTCAGTGGGGTCTTTCGTGCGACCTTGACGTAATGCTCGGCGATATCTAATACGGTAAGTTTCCCCTCGGTGGAGCGGGTAGGTTGGCAAAATAATTTCACCCACTTTCATCTGATAAATCCGGTACAGCGATCGCCCACCCCAGACCAGACCAATTACGCCAATAATGACAAAAATACTGAGAAATAAAACGGGCAAAAATGTCTCCCAACTGGGGCTTCTAATCGCGTCCCACAACACGACGAAAAACATGGGAAAAGAGACCCCGCACCAGAAGCCCAGCCATAACACCATAAAAATTGTAATCGGCCAGTTCAAACCGTCATTGGGGTCTTTCAGTAGATAACCTTCCGGGATTTTTTCAGGTTCAACGATATTCTGGGACGAACTAATTTTTTTATTGATCCGAACTTTTGCCATTACGCCACGAGGGTAAGCATTCTTCTGTCACAGTAGCTAATTTTCCAAAAAAATAACGGCGATCGCCAAAAGTTCTTAATCAAACTCACAGGCGATCGCCGCAATCCTTTTATTCGTTAATTCGTTACGAGCTAACTCATTTAACTTCTGAGGGTCACTTTAAACTTCTTGACGAGAGTATCGCGCACTTTTTGGTGAACCGGATCAATCTCTTCGTCCTTGAGAGTTTTATCTAGAGCACGGTACTTCAAGCTAAACGCCAAGCTGCGCTGACCTTCAGGAACGCCTTTACCGCGATATTCATCAAAGAGTTCCACTTCCGCCAAAAGCTTTTTCGCCGTCTTTTTCATGGCTTCTTCTAGCTGCCCAACCGTTGCATCAACCGGTACAAAGAATGCCAAATCACGGGCGATCGCCGGATAAGTGGAGAACTTTTTAAATGTGGGTACTTGCTGAGACGGACGACTGAGAACCGTTTGCAGCATATCCAGCTTTAGCTCAAAGACATACGCCGCATCCATAACATCTTTTTCCTGACGCACACGGGGGTGAAGCTGACCAAATACCCCTAACTGGCGACCTTGCAACCATAGGGAAGCCGTCCGTCCGGGGTGCAGTTGCTCATATTCCGTTTCAGGACGATAGGTAACATCAAGATTGAGCTGGGCAAATACCGCTTCCAGTAAACCCTTAGCTTCAAACCAAGTCATGGGCTGGCCTTTACCACCACTGGTCCATTTACCATCGGGGGCAATTTCACCGCCGAGAATTCCCGCGAGATAATCAGCCTCAGCCATTTTTTCGTCCTCTAGCCAGAATACGCGACCAATTTCAAAGGCATTTAATGCGCCATTTCCTTGGGCTTGGTTATAGGCAAAGGCATCAATTAAGCCAGTGAGCAATTCTTTACGCAGTGCCGAATATTCCACAAACAAAGGATTATTGAGCTTGATATCCGCCAACTCAGGCTTCACGAGGGAGTAATGAACGACTTCTGTTAAACCGACAGACCGAAAACTTTCCCGCAATTTGCGATTAACTGCCTCACTTGCCGAGAGGAAACCAGCCGCAGTTTGGTCGGGTAACGTTTCAACGAAATGGTCGTAGCCATAGAGCCGCGCCACTTCTTCAATCAAATCAATTTCTCGCTCTAAATCACGATAACGATACGGAGGCACAGTGACATCCCAAACCCCTTCGCCAACGGATTCAAGCTTACAATTGAGGTCAGTTAAAATGCGCTCAATATCAGCAACAGGTACATCAAAGACTTCACCATCTTTTTGTACTTGCCCCAAAATTTCGTGAACCCGCGCCAACCGCAACGTAATCTTCGGACGAGCATTGGGATCAGGACGGCTATCTTGCATACCTTGAGCGACAACTGTTCCGCCAGCTAATTCTTGAATTAAGGCGATCGCCCGTTGAGCTGCTCGATCAAGTTCTACTTGGTTTACGCCCCGCTCATAACGAGTGGAAGCCTCACTGCGGAGAGATTGGGCGCGGGAAGAACGACGAACTGCAACCGGATCGAATAACGCCGCTTCCAAAACAATATTGGTCGTACCATCATGGACTTCCGAATTTTCGCCACCCATCACACCAGCGAGGGCAACAGGCTTATCTCCGGCAGTAATCACGACATTGCGATCAACTAACTTACGTTCCTGACCATCGAGAGTTGTAAGAACTTCGCCTTCCTTCGCAAACCGCACACCCAACGCAGGATTATCAGACCCAGAAATTTCCTTCAGGCGATCGCCATCAAATGCGTGCAGCGGTTGACCCCACTCAAGCAATACGTAATTGGTAATATCAACCAAATTATTGATGGGTCTAGTGCCCGCCGCTTGCAAACGAAATTTTAGCCAGTCGGGAGAAGGTTTTGTGGTTACGCCTTCAATCACTGTGCCAATGTAAGCCGGACAAACCTCGGCATCCTCCACGGTAACTTCTACAGAAGCAGAGGAGGCGATCGCCTCAGGAATTTCGGGAAGCTTGACATCTACACCAGTGAGAGCAGCTACTTCGCGAGCCACACCGACCATACTCAATGCATCAGCCCGGTTCGCAGTAGCCGTTAAATCTAGAACCACATCATCCAAACCGAGGAGAGGACGAACATCTTGACCCGGCTTTAGATCAGGCTGCTCAAAAATATGAATCCCTTCCGAATCTTTTTCTAAGCCAATCTCCGAAAGAGAGCAAATCATGCCAGAGGATTGAACACCACGCAATTTCGTCGGTTTGAGTCTTAAATCCACAGTCGGAAGATAACTTCCCAAAGTTGCCACAGGAACAAAAATATCTGCCCGCACATTCTTCGCACCGCAAACAATCGTCGAAAGCTCTTCTTGACCAATATCCACAGTACAGACACTCAACTTATCTGCATTAGGATGCTGCTCCCGACTGACAACCTTACCGATGACGACGCCATCAGCCAATACGCGACGATCCTCGATTTCCTCAACCTCAAATCCCTCAACCGTTAAGGTTTTCGCCAACTCTTCAGGAGATAGCTTGATATCGACAAATTCTTTTAACCAGTTCAGGGAAATCCGCATTGACTTTGGGCTTTAGGTTTAATA
>CAZXBK010000055.1:0-23689 GCA_964638765.1 uncultured Synechococcus sp.
AAGATGGTATTTCCTATACCTTCTCCATCGTTCCTGATGCCCTTGGTCGTGAGGCGAGCGATCGCCGCACCAATTTAGTGAATCTTTTGGATGGCTATTTTGCTAGCACTGGTCACCACATCAACGTCAACGTTCTGAATCGCGAAACCCTACTGGATGCAATGGATCACCCTGAAAAGTATCCACAGTTAACCATCCGTGTTTCGGGTTATGCCGTGAACTTCATTAAGCTCACCCGTGAGCAACAGCTTGATGTGATTAACCGCACCTTCCACAAAGGTCTGTAGATCTCTAAACTCCCCCCTTAGAAAGGGGGCTGGGGGGATTCTTCATAGGCTTCATAACTTGTTGAAGATCCCTCCGTCTTCCGCTCCGCTCCAGACACCTCCCTTCGAAAGGGAGGCAAAGATCAAACTCCCTTCTTACAGGGAGGGGTTAGGCGGGATCCTCGATAGGTTCCGTAACCTATCGAAACCCCTTCCGCCTTCGGCACCTTCCCCAAGGAAGGAAAGCAAATAGATTTTTGTTCCTACATCATGACCCAAACTGGACGTATCCATTCCGTTGAAACCTGTGGCACACTCGATGGCCCCGGACTACGCTTCGTGATTTTCACTCAAGGTTGTCCCCTTCGTTGCCTCTATTGCCATAACCCCGATTGCCGGGAAATTACTGGCGGGAAAGAAGTCACTGTCGATGAACTAATTACAGAAATTTTAAAGTACAAAAATTACATCAAAAATGGCGGCGTAACAGTCAGTGGTGGCGAGCCGACAATGCAACCTGAGTTCGTCACAGAAATCTTTCGGCAATGCAAAAAACATGGTCTCCATACAGCTTTAGATACATCAGGTTTTGTTAATCTTTCCACTGCTAAAGAGATCCTTAAATTCACAGATTTAGTATTGCTTGATATCAAATCCTTTGTGAAGGATACCTACCGTAAAGTTACCGCCCAAGATTTAGAGCCTACCCTTCAACTCGCTCGTTATCTCAATGAAATTAATAAGCCCACTTGGGTGAGATTTGTCTTAGTGCCTGACCTCACCGATGCCGATGAAAATGTTCAAGGTTTAGCGGATTTTGTCGCGACCCTTAACAACGTCGAGCGGGTAGAGGTTCTGCCGTTTCACCAAATGGGAGCCTACAAATGGGAAGAGCTGGGCTACGATTACCAACTCAAAGATACGCCCCCGGCTAGCCCCAAACAGGTTGCCCACACTATCGATATTTTCAAAACCAAAGGCTTGCCTGTTTTCTCTGGCGCGGCGATCGCCCCCTAGATTTCATCTTTTCCAATTCGTCTTGTCCTCTAGATTTTCTATTTCCTAAAACGTCTCAATTTAACTAACAACTACCTTGGATCTAATCAGATGACTACTACTCCTCTAGCTCCCACAACCAAAACTGTTCAAACCCTAGAAGATTTAGAAAAACTGATTCAAAGGGTGAAACAAGCTCAAGCCGAATACGCGACTTTTCCACAATCAAAAGTTGACCAGATTTTCAAGCAGGCAGCCCTCAAAGCCAACCAAGCCCGCATTCCCCTCGCTAAATTTGCCGTCGAAGAAACGGGTATGGGTGTGGTGGAAGATAAGGTGATCAAAAATCACTTTGCGTCTGAGTATATTTACAACAAATATAAAAACGTTAAAACCTGCGGCGTTGTGGAAGAAGATTCAGCCTATGGTTACCAAAAAATTGCTGAACCTCTGGGCATTATCGCAGGCGTAATTCCCACTACCAATCCCACCTCCACCGCGATTTTCAAAGCATTACTCGCCCTCAAAACCCGCAACGGCATTATCTGTTCGCCCCACCCCCGCGCCAAAGGCTGCACCATCGAAGCGCTACGCATTATTTCTGAAGCAGCCACCAAAGCAGGCGCACCAGCAGGGTTAATCGGCTGGATTGATGTGCCCAGCATTGAGCTATCCCAAGCCTTGATGAACCACGAGGAAACAGCGCTGATTTTGGCGACGGGTGGCCCCGGCATGGTGCGAGCATCCTATTCTTCCGGCAATCCGGCGATCGGTGTGGGGGCAGGCAATACTCCCGCCGTAATTGATAAGACTGCGGATATCCAAGTGGCAGTGAGTTCGATTTTGCTCAGTAAAACCTTCGATAACGGCATGATTTGTGCCAGTGAGCAGTCGGTCATTGTGGAAGCGGAAATTTACGATGCCGTCAAAGCGGAATTTCTGAAGCGCGGTGCATACATCGCCACCGATACAGAAGGGAAAAAAATTGCTGGGATTATCCTAAAAGATGGTCGTCTCAACGCATCTATAGTTGGTCAACCTGTCACGAAATTGGCGGAGTTGGCAGGGTTAGAAGTCCCGGAAAATTCGCGGGTATTGATTGCCGAAGCAACAGAAATTTCTCCCGATGAACCCCTCGCCTACGAAAAACTTTCGCCAATCCTCGCGCTATACAAAGCTGACGATTATACCGATGCGGTCAATAAGGCGATCGCCTTGGTGGAGTTTGCGGGGCGGGGTCATACGTCGGTGCTCTATACCAATGATGCTAATAGTGAGCATATCCAAGCCTTTGAGGAGAAGCTGGAAACGGGCAGATTATTGATTAATACCCCAGCATCCCAAGGAGCGATTGGGGATCTCTATAACTTTCATTTGGAGCCATCCCTAACCCTCGGTTGCGGCAGCTGGGGCGGTAACTCCATCTCGGAAAATGTCACCCCAGAGCATTTGCTCAACATTAAAACCGTCTCGAAGCGCCGGGAAAATATGTTGTGGTTCCGCGTGCCGCCTAAGGTTTATTTCAAATATGGTTGCTTGCCCGTGGCATTGCGGGAACTGGCAGGGAAAAAGCGTGCGGTCATTGTCACCGATAAGCCCCTCTTTGACCTCGGTATGACTAAGCCTGTCACCAAAGTTCTCGATGAAATTGGCGTTGAACATCACATCTTTTTCGATGTAGAGCCTGATCCTTGTCTTGCAACCATCAATAAAGGTTTGGAAATTTTCAACTCCTTTAAACCCGATGTGGTGATTGCCCTCGGTGGTGGCTCGCCGATGGATGCCGCGAAAGTGATGTGGCTTCTCTACGAACATCCCGAAGTGGAGTTTGAAGGCTTTGCGATGCGGTTTATGGATATTCGTAAGCGGGTCTATGAGTTGCCGCCCCTTGGAGAAAAAGCGATCATGGTTGCCATCCCCACAACATCGGGAACTGGTTCTGAAGTAACACCTTTTGCCGTGGTTACCGACGAGAAAACTGGCATCAAATATCCCCTCGCTGACTATGCCCTCACGCCAAACATGGCGATCGCCGACCCCGAGTTAACGCTGAATATGCCGAAGAGTTTGACTGCGTTTGGTGGTATCGATGCATTAACCCATGCCCTCGAAGCCTATGTTTCGGTGATGGCGACAGAGTTTACTGATGGACTGGCGCTGCAAGCGATTCAATTACTCTTTGACTATCTGCCCAGAGCCTACAAACTCGGAGCTGACGACCAAGAAGCTCGTGAGAAAGTTCACTATGCCGCAACTATTGCCGGCATGGCTTTTGCGAATGCTTTCCTCGGTATTTGTCATTCGATGGCGCACAAACTTGGTTCTACCTTCCATGTGCCCCATGGTCTCGCCAATGCGTTAATGATCTCCCATGTCATCCGCTACAACGCCACTGATGCGCCCTTCAAGCAAGCGATTTTCCCGCAATATGAATATCCCCATGCCAAAGCACGTTACGCGGCGATCGCCGATCATTTGCGATTGGGCGGCACTACTCCCGACGAAAAAGTAGAACGTTTGGTGAGTGCCATTGAAGACCTCAAAAAACAGCTAGATATTCCGCTCACCATTAAGGAGGTTTTGGGCGACCAAGATAAGGCGTTCTATGAGCAAGTCGAGGAAATGGCAGAACGGGCATTTGATGACCAATGCACAGGCGCAAATCCCCGTTATCCTTTAATCCAAGATTTGAAGGAGCTTTATACCCTCGCCTATCAAGGTTGTCGAATCGATGCGGCTCTATTTCACCAACCCGCAGCCACAGTTTAGAAAGGAGTTTAAGGCTACTCATTCAGGATTTCGGGAGCAAGATCCGCAATAAGTAACAAATTTGCGAATAGGTCTTGATCTTGGCAAAATTCCGGAATAGAGTAGCCGAAAGGGTTAAAGACCGGATAAAAAATCATCTATTCTCGTCTGAACCCGTAATCTCTTTCGTTTTTGGGAAATGACTATGGAACTTGAATACCCAGATGATCTTCGCTACCTCGATAGTCACGAGTATATTCGGCTCGACGGTGAAATTGCCACGATTGGCCTGAGTGCCTTTGCCATTGATGAACTGGGCGACATTGTGTTCCTCGAACTGCCGGACGAAGGGGATGCCCTCGAAGTGGGAGAAACCTTTGGCTCCATCGAATCGGTAAAAGCTGTCGAAGATCTCTACGCCCCCATTTCCGGTACTGTCATCGACCGTAACCAACTGGTCATCGACAATCCTGAGGCGATCGCCGAAGATCCCTACGAAGAAGGTTGGTTTCTCAAAGTGCGAGTCGATAATCTCGATGACGAAATGCTCGCCGAAACAATGACCGCTGAGGAATATCGTCTCCAAGTAGCTGGGGAAGATGATTGATGATTTGAGTTTAGATTTTACTTTCTCAGTTCGGTGAAAGTGGCTTTTTAACTTACGACAGCCACAAAGTAATAAATAGAAAATACAAGTGTGAGTTTCTCCTACAAAAAAGAATTTTGGAGAAACTCTATTTTTTTGCGCAACCATAAAAATCCTGGCGAGCGTCCTTCTGCTCATGGATATACTGGAGTCAGTTTCCCTCATCTTGAAGGTATCGCCTCAGCAAAGTAGAGAAAGAGAATGATTGCAGTAAAGGAGAATTTCCCGAAGTTAACACCAGAAGAGTTTTTTGAATGGGAAGAACAGCAACTTGAAAAGCATGAGTATATTGATGGTGAAATTCGCGAGATAGGTGATAGAAGCAAAGATTTACATGGCAACAGAAAAAATCATATTTTGATTTCGGTGAGGCTATCTAGTCTGCTTTTTAATCATCTCCGAGGTAGTGAATGCGAGACTGGCAACTCAGATCTAAGGATCAAGGTCGTAGGAAGTCACAAGTATGTTTATCCTGATGCTGTGGTCACCTGTGATGAGCGAGATAAGGGAAATACCCAATTTATTACTTATCCTTACTTGATTGTTGAGGTGTTATCGAAAAGTACTGAAGCTTACGACCGAGGCGGTAAGTTTCGGCTGTATCAAAAGAATCCAGTTTTACAGGACTATTTATTAGTTAGTTCGACAAGTATTGAGGTGGATCTCTATCACAGAAATAATGCGGGAAAATGGCTCATCGAAAATTATCAAGCTGGTGATATTATCGAACTTCAAAGTATTAACTTCAATTTCTCAGTTGATGAACTCTATTAAGAGCTAACACTTGTTCAAAAAAAGGGAGTGAATTATCACTTTAAAAATCACTCCAATTAACAGGAAAAATCATATTCTGATTAAAAAGATTTTTGTTGAAATCTCCAAATATTACTGACTCAAAATCTCTATTCTGCTGCTCGTGAAACATGCTAGGGGAACTACTTCCTAATACAGTGATTTCATCACTCAATTGATGATCGCTATATGTTGCATAATTTTTATCAACCGAATTTAGCAACCAGTCATTTTGATCATTATTTGATTGCGTTTCGTAGTTTCTGGGTAATAAAGCAAGAAGGTGATTTTGGTTGGAATTCACACATGGCTGTGAGCATTGAGGGTTTTCCCCAGTTAAAGGATCTGCTGATTGCCGTTCAAATTCAGCAAGTTCAACTATTTTCTCGTATAAAAATTCATGTATTTGAAACTCTGACTTTGTATGTGACCATTGACCCAAAGAGTATCTTTCTATTTGCAACCATAATTCTTTTTCTTCGTGGCTAAAAGTATTTTTTGCCATCTCTAAGCTGAGATCTTTCCCATGATTTTTGATAAGGCTAATAAGTTTTGGGTTTTTCTTAGATATTTCGCTAATAGAATCAAGTGCTAAATGGTTAAGATCAGGTTCGTAAGTGAAAGGATCATTGAAAATAGTTTGCCAATATATTTCCAAAGGCTTTTCTTTTGCTGCAAATATTTCCATTGCTTTAGCTATTCCAAAGCAGGAATTATATATGTGTTGTAATAAGTCATCCTGAACTTCCACTTCTCTTTGCTTAAAATATATTTTCCAAGCATCTAATCCTAGTGCCTCAAGTTTATAACGATAAGAAGAGACCTCTGGCTCAGTTATAAACTCACGACTAGCAATAATAGTAAAAGATTGAACATTCTCGCTACCCAGAACTTTCAATAGTTCAATATATTCATAGCTTCTGCTAGCCAACCTACCTTTTGAATCTAAAACTTGTTCAAAATCATCAACTAATATACCAATCGGCTTACTCTGAATTGTTGACTTTAGTCTATCAAGAGAAATCGAAAATTCTTCTCCTATCTCCTCTCCTAATTGATAAAGCTTTTCATTCAGTGAAGCTTCTATCGTAATAATATTTACGAAATCTCTTTTGACTTCAAACTCTATTACTTGTGGAAAATTGTTGTTGAGATATTTACGAGCGAGAGTACTTTTTCCTTGGCCGCTTACACCTACTATTTGTAGTAATTGCACACCTTGCTCTCGAAAATTATTAAGAGTATTAATCGCCTCTTCTCTTCCCACAAAATTAGGATCACTCTGCCAAGCTTGTTTCGGTTCTACCGTTAATGCAGAACTTTTACCCTCTAGGAAAACAGATTCGTCACAATAGTGAATATCTGCGACAGCGTAGCCCTTAATTTCAAACCGACGAAACAAACTGACTAGCTCTCGACGACGAAACCCCTTATCAGTCTTATCCGATGGGATCTCTAACTTATTCGCAATTCGACTGATATGCTGCCGCACTGTACTGTCCGCGATTTCTAGATAATCAGCGATCATTTCATCATCTTGGTTGGAGAGAAATAAATGTAAAACTCTCTTTTGCACGCGTGTAAGTTGCTCTTCAACTTTGATTGTAAATTTGCGCAAATTATCTGAGGTAGATTGCATAAGAAAAAGCACAAAAACCATCTAAATAATAGTTCTAGGTGCTTAGTAGAGCAACAAATACTCAAAAGTCACAAAATTCACGGAATTTTGCACAAAATTTTCCAGATATGTTTAATTTGCCTAATTTTGCACGAACCCTGACAAGCTCTGTGACTTTTATGAAAATCAAGCCATGACAGTAATTCAGCGATTGGCTTATGACTTCTACCAACCTCAACCAAGAAATTATGCTTGCCCTTTTGCAGTACCACAAAAATTCTGGCGATCGCCAATTCACTCGTTTTTATCGACTAATTAATCAACATCCCAACCTAAACCACAACAGTGGTGGACGTTACCTACCCGAACTTTTTAAAGAAGGCGTACAGGAAGCGTGGCTTATTTTTTATTGCCGCAACCTCTCCAACATCCTCGAAAAGCTCGAAGCAGAAGGCATAGTGATCGCCCCAGAAAATGCCACTGTCATAGTGAACCGAATCATCCAGCATTTAAACCTACTCATTCGCAATAAAAACGTCGATCTTTGGCGCAAAGAAACAATTCCTTCTGTTGCCTAATATTTCTCTACTTTTTTGGAAATCTATTTGTAAGAATAATGTCTCAACCTAAACGTCAACTACCCTCTTCTCTCAATCAACCCGCCAGTAAACAAGACGGCGATCGCCGCGAATACATTGAACTTTTGTCTTCATCGGAAAATTTACTAGAGCATTGCTACCTAGATGAAATCCGTGAACGTATTCAAGAAATAATTGACTCATCCGAATGGCAAAATTCCCATCCTCGAAACCGACCAGAATTCAACCTTGCCACTTTCCTTTATTTCAAATATCAAGGCATGACCTACAAGGCGATCGCCGAACAACTAGGTGTTAGTCCCCAATATGCAGCGAGTCACTGGCAACGAAAATTCCAGCCGATTTTACAAAAGCTATTTCGTGACTTTTGGGATGAAGGATATTTTACTTAGGCTTTTTTTGATAGTCGCAATCATCCTCAAAAACGGTGCGTTTCGACGAGTATGAATCATTATTTTGCTGTCCCTGCATAGCCTGTATTTATTGGGGATTGATTCTGAGTAGTCGTCCCTCATCCTCATCCGTCAACACATAAACATAGCCATCAGGGCCAGTGCGAACATCACGAACGCGCTGGTTTATTTGTATGCGGGACTCAGCAGTAATCTCGCCCTGTGTATTAAACTCTAGTCGTCGAATGTCGTTAGAGACTAGACCGCCCGCAAAAAGATTGCCTTGCCATTCTGGGTGGCGATCGCCTCGATAAATAGTTAATCCAGAGGGGGCGATCGCCGGAGTCCACACCCGCCTTGGCGTGATGGTATCGTCGCGAGTTTGTACCGGAGCAACTGGACGACCCGTAGAATATTCAGCACTAAAAGACACCTCAGGCCAACCGTAATTATTCGTCGCTTCCACAAGATTTAGCTCATCGCCGCCACGCGAACCGTGTTCCGTCGCCCAGATTTTCTGGGTAGTTGGATCAAAGACCATACCCTGAATATTGCGGTGACCGTAGCTCCAGATTTCTGGTTCAGCTTCGGGATTATCAACGAAAGGGTTATCCGCTGGAATTGTCCCGTCATCATTAATCCGGACGACTTTGCCAAGATGACTATCAAGATTTTGGGCTTGTTCGCGGCTCAGTATCCCCTCTACTTGCAGCGGCGGATTACCGCCATCACCGATAGAAATAAGCAGCGTTTCATCAGGCAGCCACACCAAGCGTGAACCGAAATGTTGTCCTCCTCGTTTAGCTTGGGCAACTTCAAATACCACTTCCCAATCATTCAGACGATCGCCGTCAAATTTTGCTCTAGCAACGCGGGTGCGATTCGCATTTCTTGTACCGTGGGAATAACTAAAATAAATCCACTGGTTTTCAGCAAAACGCGGATGAATCGCCACATCTAAAAAGCCGCCCTGCCGCGATGCAAAGACCTGTTGTGCCGTAATATCAGCTACTTCTGTAACGCCGGCGATCGCCTCTTCTTGAAGCACACCATCCCGAATAATCCGCAGATTTCCCGGTCGCTCAGTGATCAGAATATCGCCATTGGGTAGCCATGCCATGCCCCACGGATGTTCTAAACCTTCTGCAATTACTTCTAGTTCCACATCGTCCACAGGTAAAGCGCGGGGATTATCACTCACAAGGGCGATCGCCTCGGCGTCAGATTCTGACGGTTGCGGAGTTGATGAAGAAACTTGCCCAGTGGTCGCGGCAGGTGGTTCAGATTGAGACTGGGACGCACAGCCGACGAGAAATCCCAGATTGCCAATGAGAAGAATCGCAAGAGCCGAAGAGCAAAAATTTCCCATGGGAATAGGTGCAATAAACAATAAAAAATGAGCAACAGGTCGCTAACTAGCTATTGTTACTCACTTTGAATTAAATGGGTTTTGAGGTAGTTAGAGTAGAAAACTATTAAAAAATTTCCCACCAAATACCTTTAATTTTTGTTTAGTCATCAGGCTCAATCGTGCTGCTCAAACCATGACTTTTTAGGGTTTCACAATAAAATTCAGCATGTTCCTGCACACAGGTGATCACAAGGGCTAAACCATTCGTGTGGGCTTCCATCATAATGCTCACCGCTTGGGGTTGAGTAAGTCCAGCAACCGTTTGAATGAGAGTTTGCACAACGTGTTCCATCGAGTTGAAGTCGTCGTTGTGCAGTAAGACACGGTAACGGGGGGCGGGCTTGCGAATAGTTTTTGACGCGCGCTTTTCGATCACACCTGTAGACATGATGATTTAACCTCCTAAAAAGTTGTTTGAGTAATTTGAGTTAGTTTTTTGCTCTACTGAGATTTCGACAAAAAAGATTTTACTGAGCGATAAATGTTGGGCGATCGCCTAGGGTCATGTTCCAGAATCAAGAACAGACTGTGCATCGGTTATAGCACATCAAATTACTTTCATCTTAGCGCGGAACCCAAAGGCTGAAAGCTCAGTAAGAAAGCGATACAATATGAGAAATTAACATTTATTTACAAAAGCGTCCATATGACTGCGGTTACTGAAACAATTTTTGCGGCAGCGAAAAATCCTCCGAGCCAGTACTGGACTTGGCGGGGACACAAAATCCACTATGTTCAAGCTGGCACAGCAAATGGCAAGCCGCCTTTACTTTTGGTACACGGTTTTGGGGCTTCGACGGATCATTGGCGTAAAAATATTGCAGAGTTGCAACAGAATTTTTCTGTGTGGGCGATTGATATGCTCGGTTTTGGGCGATCGCCGAAGGCAGACACCGTTTATAGCGGCAATCTATGGCGTGATCAGATACACGATTTTATTAGCCAAGTGATTGGTGAACCGGTTGTTTTAGCGGGCAATTCTCTCGGTGGCTATGCATCTCTTTGTGTGGCAGCTCAACGACCCGAATCGGCAAAGGGTTTGATTTTGCTCAATAGTGCTGGCCCCTTCAGTGACCCGAATAAAAAGGAGCGATCGCCGTTTCAGAAAGCTCTGCGGAAGGTACTATTCAGTCCCGTTTCGACCTTCATGATTTTTCAATACACAAAGCGTCGTTCAACTATTCGTAAAACCCTCGAAAAGGTTTATGTCAACCAAGATGCAGTAACAGAAAGACTAATCGACGAGATTCGCCGACCTTCTGATGATCCGGGCGCACAAAAAGTTTTTGCCGCAGTCTTTAATACGCCTGAAGGTGCCAAGGTTGATCATCTCCTCGAACAACTAGAGCGACCTTTGATGATGATTTGGGGTGAAAAAGATCCTTGGATTAATGCGAGAAGTCGCGGCGCGAAGTTTAAAGAGTACCGCCCAGAACTGACTGAGCATTACTTAAATTCTGGTCATTGTCCCCACGACGATACACCTGCCGAAGTGAACCAGATTATCCGCAATTGGATGAACGAAAACTTTGCATCTTAGATTTGCTTGGATTTTTTATTGTTCGGCGATCGCCAAAACCTTGCTATTTGACCCTATCGAACGACCATGACCACTACCTTTAATCTTTCTCCACTAATTCGCATCACGTTGCTCAGCCTCTACACAGCTTTAATTGTGCCCATTCCATTTTTGGCAGATGTGACCGATGCGCCTGTTTCGTCAACTTGGTTGTGGGCAGGATTTATCGTTGGTGGAATTTTTCTCTATGGTGCGCTGAGCGAAAAAGTGTTGCTCGATGATGAAGGTATTCAAGTCACCTATCCCCAGTGGTTTCGACTTATTTCCCGTAAAGGGTGGTCATTGAAATGGTCGGAAATTGCCCAGCTAAAAATGCGCACAACAGGACAAGGGGGCATGGTTTACTACTTCGTTACCCAAGCCCGTGATCGCGCCTACCTTTTACCAATGCGAGTGGCTGGCTTTGCGAAGATGGTCGGTATTGTTGAGGAGAAAACCGATATTGATACTAGTGATGTTTGTCCGTTATCACAGCCTTGGATGTACATGGTGCTTTTGAGTGTCACGGCGCTACTGGGACTAGTTGATATTTGGACAATTACGACCGCAATCTCCCTCTAGTCCGACAAAAAAACTAGAGGAGAAGTAAAGCTTTGTTAGATTGAGAGATATCGAAAGTCGAAGTAGCAAGGCGATGATTGCAGCAAAAGAACATTTTCCCAAGCTAACGCCAGAAGAATATTTTGTTTGGGAAGAACAGCAACTCGAAAAGCATGAATATATTGATGGTGAAATCTATGCAATGGGAGGTGGTAGTAAAAATCACAGTCTAATTGCAGTCAGGCTTTCTAGTCTATTTTTCAATCATTTGGATGGTAATACTTGTGAAACAGGAAATTCAGATTTAAGGTTGAAAATTCCCGGTAGTCACAAATATACATATCCAGATATCAGCGTTACTTGTGATGAACGCGATAAAAACACAGTTAATTTTGTGACATACCCTTGTTTAATCGTTGAAGTTTTGTCAAAGAGTACCGAAGCTTATGATCGTGGCGGCAAGTTCCGGTTATATAGTCAAAATCCGGTATTGCAAGACTACCTATTAGTGAGTTCGACAAGTATTGAAATGGACTTGTATCACAAAAATAAAACCGGTGAATGGCTAATTAAAAATTATCGAGAAGGCGACATCATTGAGCTAGAAAGTATTAATCTCAGTTTTCCAATTGAGCAGGTGTATCGCAGTTTAAACCTTGATCTAGGGGAAGCATAAATTGCTTTTTTAGAAATATCCAGTTATTCGATTTATCTTGGTTCTTTTTTGACGATCGCCGACCTAGACTCCGCATTCATCAAACCAATTCTTGAGATACTTACATAACGAAATTAACGATAAAAACCGCTAGCTCCTCAAGAAACTAACGGTCAAAAATATATTCTTAATTTTTAACTAGCCGACTCAGGTCAAAATTTGCGCATGATACAAGCCGCGACCTTAAGAATGGCTAATTAGCAAGTACCTAAGTTGGCAGAAGCAACATAACCACTTGTCGGTTTCTCTACAGGAACCCAACCGTCATAGCCTTCATTTGCAATATAAACTCGTTGATTTTCAGCCAACATACCAATTACTGCACCCATCGGCTCATACCGAAGCTGTACATCAGGAGAGACAGTTACTCGACAATTTATACCTGCCACAGTCGTAACAGACTCCTGTCCCATCGTCGACATTGTATTCATAGCTGCGGAAGAACATCCAGTCAAGAATTCAGCAGAAATATAGCCATTTACAGGTGCTTCAATAGGTACCCAGCCATTAAATCCTTCGTTCGCCATCATGACAGCCTCACCGCGCATGAGTTGACCAACAATATTGCCATTTGGCTCATCCATCACCGGTAAGCCGTCAGTATTAACTTGACGACAATTGGAACCAGGAACTGTTGATGTGTTCTCGCCACCATAGGTATATTCGTATGGGTTCGCAGCAGTTGTTGTCGACGTTGGGGTGTAATAGTCGCTTAGATTCGGCACATCCGCACAATACACGAGATAGTTTGAACTCACATAACCATCGATAGGTGCACTGATAGAAGCCCAACCATTCCCAACAGTTTGAATGCTGACCTGCTGATCGTCGGGTAAACGACCGATCACTTCACCACCGGGAGCATTCCTGACATTTAAATAATTATCTACATTCACTTCTCGGCAGGCAGAAGTTTCAGCATTAATCATGTTAGTTTGTGCGGAAACCGTTGAGCTTTGATAATTCTGCGCCGCAATAATTGACGCTGTACCTAAAATAATTGTCCACTTCTTAGTATTCATTAATATTATTGATCTCTACATCGCGGCCTTTGCTTAAAATAAAAGTATTTCGAGAAAGCTAAACCCTAATAATTGAAAATATATTTCCTAACCGCTTGCTTTAATCATCAACTATTTCTTTAAAAAAAACATCTCCCTAGAGAATAATTTTACTCATTAGATCGATAGATTATTCTTTATGTCGATAGTATGAAGGGTGATTTTCTTTGTTTAGCAAATATTTCTACTTAAATGCTGGCTGTTTTATCTAAATATTTAATGCTGAGAAAAACTGATTTTTGATTTTTTTAGAGACGGGCGATCGCCTGATCGATATCGAGAGCAAGGAAACGATCTAGAGCTTGGTACATCCAATGAATTTCTGAAAGGGAGTCTTGGTGGGTATGCTGAAACCCCAGAGCTGTAGCAAGTTGGGCGTAGGAAGGATGAATTATCAGGGTATAGAGATCGCAAATATTTGGGAAGTCCTGCTGCATCTTTTTTAAGGTAACTTGCGCGTCACTAACAAATTCGCCGCGATATTCTGCAAGAAACTGCGGGTCGATCATCCAGCTGCGAATAAAAATTGAAACGCAATTTTGGTCATTCTTTTCTGCTAATTCAAAGGGGTCTACTTCAGATAATGTGCTGAGGTGTAGGGCATTTCTCGCAGGCTTAAAAAAGTTGAGATCTGATTCACTTTTTGTGGGATAGAGCAAATAAAAGCCTACAGGATTCTGATTATCAGAGCGTCGTAAAACTCGCATCCCTTGCTTATATTTTCGTCCCCACTGGCGTAATAATCTCGCAATTCGATGGGGAACAGCATTGTTATTGTTGTTCATCCAGTTGTAATTAGTAGCCAGCAAATTGGCGACTGGAATTGCATCGCACCGTGGATCAAAATCGTCTAATACTAACTCTACTCTTGTGGCGATCGCCTGATCTTGGACACTTTGGGGTAGAGGCAAAATTTCAATACAAGTCGTATTGCCATCAAAATATTTTTTCACCAAACCAAGGGCTGCTAATTTATCCAGCATCATCCCTGCCGCGCGATCACCGCCTTGATCTTTATCGCCATAAAAAAGCTCTGCCGCTTCGCTATGGGTGCAAACTTCTGCACCAAAATTTGTTTTTAAAGTTTGCAGTGGTGGCTTGAGTTGAGGATTTTTCGCCGTCTCGTGCTTCACCAGCAGATAAACCCACAACCGAACAAAATAGTCCGCCCGAATACGCGTCAATCCCACCGTTTGAATTAATTTCTGGATTAGGGGCGATCGCCGCTCCGTCGGGAACCACAGTTCTAGCTCTTCAACATCAAACATCCGCACTTCATTTAAAGACTTTACTTCATCTTACTTCACCCCAGTTCACCCTCCTTCAGGTCGTTGCGAAAAACTTCTGAAAGCTTTGTCTTACTTGGGTTTGCTCATTGTCAGTGCAGAAATGTCATTGCCAGAATACAGGTGTAGAAAACAAAAAACCTTGGAGGTTCTCCACCATGTCTAACTCAAAATTTAAAGCCCCCGCGACCCACACAAATGCTTGGATTCTTCAAACATGGATCGCATTTGTGCTGTCTATCAGTGCTACGGCTGTTGGGATTTATCTTTTACCGGTGAATGGCTGGGTCAAAAGCTACCTTGGCATCGGCTATGTTTTCTCCGTCAGCTCTACTATTAGCCTCTCCAAAACCACCCGCGACATCGAAGAGTCAAAGCGAATTGTTAGTCGCGTTGATGAAGCAAAACTCGAAAAACTTCTAGCGGAGTACGACCCCTTCACGAAGTAAATCTGACTCTTTTTCTAATACTTTTTCTTTCAAAGATTACCCTAAACCTATGACTTTATCTGTTGTTGATCTCGCAGGACATTGTGTTCAAAACCCCCACTATTTGCAAACTCGTAAACGGCTCAATAGTTTGATTGATCGTTATCTTTCCCTTGAAGTTTTAATCGAGAACTTAGTGGACTTGCCGCAACAGTTTGTATCGCCACAGCCCCGTCCGTGGCAACTCATTCGCTGGTCGGAGGTAAAACCCGAGCAAATTGTGGGAATAGAACCGGAGATTTTTGTCAGTCTCGTGGCTAATGCGACGGAAATTGAAGCCCCAATTCAGGATTATGCGGCTGAAAGTATGGCTTATTTAGCGGAAATTCACCCTGAAATGGCACTCTTTGTCGGTGGCGCTCCGGCGACGGCAACGGATAAACGTCAGGTTGGCATTTGGGAAAAAGAAGAACGACAGCATTCACCAATTTTCAAAAAGATCTATCAGAAACTAACAGGTGAACTGCCAACCATCAAACCTAATACTGTGACGGGTTATCAGCCAACGGGCGATCGCCACAAGGATTTAGAACGTCATTTACATGGCCGAATTTCCACGGAATGGAGTGCTGTTTCCATTTATCTCTGGCTCATGGCGCACTCTACCGGAGAACTACAGAAGGCGATCGCCCAACCCCTCCAAGACGAAGTAAATCATCTGGCAAAATTCTGGGGTTTTAGTCGCTGGGCATTTGGCAACTCTTACCTAGAGCAAGTGAAGTTTTCGACCAAGAATTTATTGACCCTTGCCAATCATCATCGTGGTGAACGCACCGATGCGGAAAATTTACTGGGGGAAATTAAAAGCTTTGAGGAACTTCCCCACATTATTGAACTTGGTTTTACTTTTATGCGAGTGATGGTGAGGATGGGGTCGTTAAATCAAGAGCTAAGCCAAAGTTTTCTGCGCCATCTTTTTCAAACAAGTGCGAGGGAAACGGCATAAAAATGATTCTTTCTAAGTGGCGATCGCCGAATGATTTGAGAAGGATGTGGGTGTGTGGCGATCGCCTTTAACTCTTCTTTTCAAAAGGGCATTAGTTTATCTGCTTCATCGCCAATCTGTTTAGATGCTACTGACTCCTCAGCTTTCTTTGACTACACTGCACGGCAACAGTCGTTAAAAGATTGAGAGGAGTGATATGAAAAAAACGATCCAACGTGCTGCGAAATGGCTAAGTTTTCCGGCGATCGCCCTAGTCAGTTTTTCTGTAGGGTCTTTTCTAAATGCTGGGACATTACCTGTCGATGAAAGTCTTGTGGATTTTCACACCGTAGAAGGACGGGATTTGCTTTTTACCAGTAATGCGAAGGAAGATTATTCGCTCCTCAGTCAATATTTTGTCACCCAGATTAATAGCGCGTATTGTGGTGTTGCAAGTATGGCGATTGTTCTAAATTCTCTTGGAATTGATGCTTCCATTGCCCCAGAACTACAGAAAAAACGTTTCACCCAGACCAACATTTTCACAGAGCAAACCGAGGAAATTCACCCGGCAGACAAAATTCGTTGGCAAGGCATGACCTTAAGTCAGTTAGGACAATTGCTGAGTACCTATCCTGTGGATGTCGATGTTATCCATGGGGATGAATTATCTCTGCCGGAATTTCGTGAGCTGCTCCGCCAAAATCTCAGCGAACCCAATAATTTTGTGCTGGTAAATTACCTCCGCAGCGCCATTAATCAGAAAACAGGCGGACATATCTCTCCTATCGCTGCCTACAACGAAACAGGCGATCGCTTTCTCATTTTGGATGTATCTACCTACAAGTATCCGCCTGTATGGGTCTCTGCCTCAGACCTTTGGGAAGCCACAAATACAATCGATAGTTCCGTTAATCAAAGTCGAGGCATTGTCACAGTCGAACTCTAATTATGGGGAGTTAGGCGCTCGCCGTCCTCAGATAACGTTCTGGACTGCATAAGCGATAGACTGAAAGCTGTATGAATTATCTTGGCGATCGCCCCTATGAAGCTACTTGTGCAACCCCCATCTATCCCTGATTGTGCATGGCAACGCCCCATTGGTTTGGGTTGGGAAAATCCTTATACGGTGCGCTATGCAAGTAATCTCGATGATGGCCCTTGGCATGGGATGCCCCTCGGTGGTTTTGGGGCGGGTTGTATCGGGCGATCGCCGCGCGGTGACTTTAATCTGTGGCATTTAGACGCGGGGGAACACACTTTTCGCAATGCAGGCGCTTGTCAATTTAGTGTTTACGAACAGACCGAAGAGGGCGACGTCCAAGCCTATGCCATGGCGACCGAAGCCCCAGACGACGGCACGTTAGAAAGTTGGGACTGGTATCCGACTGAAAAAGGAACTTACTCGGCGCTGTATCCTCGCAGTTGGTACGAATATAAAGACGTTTTTAATGTGGAGCTGACCTGCGAGCAGTTTACGCCCATTATTGCGGAGAGCTATCAGGAGACAAGTTATCCCACCGCAGTTTTTGAATGGTCTGCCCACAATCCTACCGACAAACCGATTACCGTCAGCATTATGATGAGCTGGCAAAATATGGTGGGCTGGTTTACGAAAGCGACGAAAGTACCCCAGGTGGAATTGCGCGACGACGGTTCGCCTGTTTATGAATATCAGTCGCGATGGGGCGATAGCACTGGCAATCTAAACCAATGGATTCAAGATCGTTACCGCGTGGGATGTCTATTAACCCGCGTTCGTCCCCATGATCAGATTAGTGAAGGGGAAGGGCAAATTTGTTTTGCGACGGTCACAAATCCCACCCTTGAAGTTTTCTACCATAACCGTTGGAATCCGTCTGGCGATGGCCGTGATGTTTGGGATTATTTTGCGGCGAATGGTTCGTTGCCCGATGTCGAAGATGAAACCCCCGCCTCCCCCGGTGAACAAATTGCAGGGGCGATCGCCGTCAGATTTACGGTGCGTCCGGGTAGAACGAAAAAGATTCCTTTTTTCCTCGCGTGGGATTGTCCCGTGATGGAATTTGCGCCAGACATTACCTATTTCCGACGCTACACCGATTTCTTTGGGCGCAGCGGTAATAACGTTTGGTCAATTATCCGTACTGCTATGAAACACAGTGACCTCTGGAAAGAGCGCATTGAAGAATGGCAAAAACCATTTTTGTCGGATGACAGTTTACCCGACTGGCTAAAAATGGCGCTGTGCAATGAACTGTATTTGCTGACCCAAGGCGGCAGCCTCTGGACGGCGGCAACGGAAGATGATCCCGTTGGGCAATTCGGTATTTTGGAATGTCTGGAATATCGCTGGTATGAAAGTCTCGATGTGCGGATGTATGGCTCTTTCGCCTTAGCGATGTTGTGGCCGAAACTCGATAAATCTATTCTCGAAGCCTTTGCCCGTGCGATTCCCAGTAGCGACGATACCCAGCGGGCGATCGGTTATAACAAACTGATGGGCTACGACAATTTTATGGCTCCCCGTAAACGCGCTGGCGCAACACCTCATGATCTTGGCGCACCGAATGAACATCCGTGGGAAGCAACCAATTACACCGCCTACCAAGATTGCAATCTTTGGAAAGATCTCGGTTCAGATTTTGTGTTGCAGGTCTACCGCGACTATGTAATGACTGGCTCGAAAGACACAGAATTTCTTTGGTCTTGCTGGGAAGGGGTGGTGCAGGCACTCGACTACCTCAAAACCTTTGACCTCGACTGCGACGGTATTCCCGAAAACGGCGGTTCCCCCGACCAAACCTTCGACGACTGGAAACTAAAAGGCATCAGTGCCTATTGCGGCGGTCTATGGATTGCGGCTCTAGAGGCGGCGATCGCCATTGCAGAGGTACTAAAAAATAACCGCAGTATTTACGAAGAACATCAAAATCAAGTCACCCCTGAAGAATTCGACGCGGCGATCGCCAAATATCAAGACTGGCTGTCCAAATCTCGACCGTTGTATCAAGACACCCTTTGGACGGGTAGCTATTACAAACTCGATAGCGGCACAGACTCTACAGTTGTGATGTCTGACCAGCTTTGTGGCGAATTTTACACGCAGCTTCTAAAGCTACCTAACGTCAACCCAGCGGAACGTACCGAAACTACGATCAATACTATTTATGATGCCTGTTATCTAAAATTTCACGACGGTAAATTCGGCGCAGCCAATGGTCTTAATCCCGACGGCACACCCGAAAAAGCTGATGACACTCACCCCCTCGAAGTCTGGACAGGCATTAATTTTGGCATTGCCGCCTTTATGATTCAGCAAGGCATGAAAGACGAAGCGCTCAAAATAGTGGAAGCTGTTGTTCATCAGGTTTATAGCAATGGTCTGCAATTCCGTACCCCGGAAGCTATTACTGCCAACAATACCTTCCGGGCAAGTCACTATTTGCGGGCGATGGGCATCTGGGCAATTTACAACGTACTGAAGTAGTTACAGTAATTCGATTAGACAGTAGAAACAGCTTTAGCTTTAATCCTTCCTTGGGGAAGGTGCCGAAGGCGGAAGGGGTTGCGATAGGTTGGTACTTAAAACTGAGAATTCTTCATCGAAAAGACTAAATTTACTCGCAATGACGGTAAAAACACAAACCTACTTTGCTACGTGATAGCAATCGCCACCTTCTTCCTTTGCTTTGTTCGCTGCAATTTCAACCGATCTCAACCACACAGCTAATTTATCTTCTGCTGTGGGGATAAAGCTAACAATTCCCATACTTAAAGAAATATGAAAAGCAGTCGGTGAATTGTCGTAGGGAATCGCTAATTTACGAACTTTTTCTTGGATGATTTTGGCTAAATCAACCGCCTTTTGCTCCGTCACATTAGGCAGCAAAATCAAAAATTCTTCACTCCCCATCCGACACACACATTCTCCAGCCCGTTTTACATTGCTATCAATTACTTGGGCGATCGCGTAGAGACATTCATCTCCAGCAATTTGTCCGTAAATATCGTTGTATTGCTTGAAATAATCCACATCACAGGCGATTAAGGATATGGGTTGTTTATTACGTTTACCCCGCTGAAATTCCTGATCTAACAAAGACATAAAATGCTGCCGCGATAAAACCTGCGTCAGTGGATCTTTTGTTCTCATCTGCTGCAAAAACAACTCGCGATCCTCCGCGACTTTTAGCTTTAGCTCCCCATTTTCTTTTTTGAGCTTACGCAACACCGTCAACAAGCCAGCGATAATCAGAACTAGGAAAATAATAATCAGAATTGCAGGCATATTATTTCGTATAAAAATATTCAAACCACTTGAGATGCATTGCCCAAATAGAAAATCAGCTCCCACCAACCACCCAAATCTTTTATCTAAAAAGATCTAGTTTGATTCAATGCCAGCAAAAAAGCACTCCCTAATCGCACAATATTAGGACTCTTTAAGAACTTCTGGCAAAGGCGTATATTCACCGACAGGATAATTTTGCGCTGCAATCAACTTTTCCAATGCCGTCACCCGTTTCGCGGGAGCTGGGTGAGTAGCGAGAAAGTCCCAATTTGCCCCCACATTGCCGGCTAAACGCGCAAAAAAGTCCGTTGCACCAGCAACCTGATCATAGTTTTTGTAGAGCAAATCTAAACCATACTCATCGGCTTCTTTTTCTTGGGCTTGGGAAAAACGGGTACTACTAATAATCTGAGCAGCATCGGCAATAAAAGTGACATCACCGAAAATACTCGAAATCACGGTACGAATGACTAAAGCTTTACCGATGCTGCGGAGATGATCGCGATTAGCAAAGTGACCAATTTCATGGCCGAGCACCATCATCAGCTCATTTTCCGACTCCATTTGATCGAGCAAACCTTGGTAAACCAGAATCGTATCCCCCGGAATTGCGCCAGCATTGACCACCTCTGTAGGAATATACAAAACTTGATAGTCCCGGTACGCTTTAGAGTCTTGGGGGATATGCGCTTCTAGATCATCAACTAATGCGTTTAGTTCGTCTTGCTGGGGAGATTCGAGAGATTGGGGTTCGTAGATACGGACGATCGCCTGACCAAGTTGCCGTTCCCAGCTCACAGGCATTTGAACAATTAGCCAGTTAACAGCTAAATTTAGCAGCCAAATCAGAAGAATAATTAGGCAAAGAAACATCCCACCAAGGGTAATCAGTTCCTTGGCCTCCGGAGGCTTGTTGCGATCGCTCCATTGTTGATCTGGATTGGTTTCTGGGGATTCGCTCATTATTACAGCTCTCTATTCCACTAGGCTTGTTCGTTCCCGAGGGCAGTCACCTGGGGCAGAATTTGTTCGAAGGCTTTACCACGGTGACTAATACGATTTTTGAGGTCGGCGGACATTTCCGCGAAGGTCTGTTGATATTCTGGCACATAGAAAATCGGGTCGTAGCCAAAGCCGCCTGACCCTTTCATTTCCCGTAAAATTTCACCCGGACAAATCCCCTCTGCGGTCACGGCAATATTGCCATCCGGTTGGGCGATCGCCACAGTACAGACAAATTTCGCATTCCGGTTTGTCTCTTCTTCTAGCTCTCTCAGCACACGATCAATGCAATCTTGATTTGTGTCGCCATACCGCGCTGAATACAGTCCCGGCGCACCATTAAGGGCATCCACCGCTAAACCAGAATCATCGGCGATCGCCCATTGCCCCAAAGCTTTTGCAACCTGAGACGCTTTAAGTTCCGCATTAGCGAGAAATGTTGTCCCTGTTTCCTCAATCTCCAATTCCGCTGGTTTTAACTCTAAATCCCAAGCCGTATCGTGGAGATATTCCTGCATCTCAGCGACTTTTCCCGGATTGCCCGTCGCAACAACAAGCACGGCCATACACTTTTCCTCGAAAGAACTACGTCTAATTCTAGAAAAATTCCCCAACAAAAAAGACGGTACGAAACCGCCTGTTACAAACTTATGCTGTTGAGGTGCTGTTTACGAGGACGCGAAACGCCCTCCCATTGTCTTTACTGGAAAATACCGATTACGCCATGGCCAGTGAAAACTTCGAGGAGTAGAAGAGAAGCAAAGCCGATCATCGCAGCGCGACCGTTGAATTTTTCTGCGTACTCAGTGAAACCAACGCGAGTGTTTTCTTCAACGACAATGTTGGGCTCAATCGCAAAGTTGTTCATTTTGCCTTGCTCGTCAATCATGCCGCCTTTCATTTTGGTAGCCATAGGTATTAAGTCCTGTAGAGATAAATAACGTATTTCTTATGATGTACTTATACTAATCAGAATTGTAACGTTTTGCAACATATCTATCATCTGGCTTGACTTTTTTAACCTTTACTTAACTTTCCACCTCTTGGTTTTTGCAATAAAGGCTGTCTTACTGCAAGTCCAAAATCATTTCACAGGTAATTATAAATAGAGTGATAAAAAGTTTTTTGGGCAGAATGGCGCTAAGGGTGGTGTAGAAAGTTTTTTTTCCTTACACTAGAAACCTGAAAGAAGTTCTGCGTGGCGATCGCCTGTTAGCTATGACACAAACCCTCCTTGACCGGATGCCCACTAATCCCATCTTTAACCCCGATGGCAATGACGACGTTAGTAACCGCTCTGTATGGTTCGGCGAAACAACGAACCTGATGCAGCTCAATGACGTGCGTTACTCATGGGCAGTTGGTTTGTATCAGCAGATGCGTGAAAATTTCTGGATTCCCCAGAAGCTGGATATCACTCAAGACGTTACGGATTACTGGAATTTGACTCCCGAAGAGCGTCGCGCCTTTGACGGGATTTTGAGCTATTTAACGTTCCTCGATTCGGTTCAAACTTGTAACCTGCCTCACATTAAAAGTTCGATTACCGCGCCAGAAATCAGTCTCTGTATGGCGGAGCAAATTTCCCAAGAGGGTATGCACAATCAGTCCTATCAGTACATGATTGAGACGATTATCCCTAGTGAGCGCCGTAATCATGTCTATGAATTTTGGCGGACCGATAAAGTATTGCGCGATCGCTGTGAATACATTGCGGGTTTCTATCAGCGCTATATCGATAGCCCCACACCCGAAAACTATTTCATGGCGCTTCTGGCTGACTATATGTTGGAAGGCATGTATTTCTACAACGGTTTTATCTTCTTCTACAACCTCGCCTCTCGTATGTTGATGCCCGGTTCGGCAGATATTTTTAAGATGATTAACCGCGATGAATTGAGCCATGTGCGCCTGTTCCAGAAGCTGATTCCAGAGGCGATGCAGGCTTTCACGTACTCGGAAGACATGATCTATGAAATGTTTGACCGGGCGGTGCAATACGAGTGCAAATGGACAAATCACATTGTCGGCAATGATATTTTGGGCATTACAGAGCAAAGTACTGAAATTTATACAAAATACCTTGCGAATATGCGTCTCAAGGCGATCGGTCTCAAGCCACTTTATGAAGGCGACATCTACAAAAAGAGTCCCTATCGTCATTTAGAGAGATTTTCCGACACCAAGAAAGCGGGTAACACAAAGGCCAATTTCTTTGAAGCTGGTGTAACGAGCTATGTAATGTCTTCGGGTGTGACTGGCTGGGATGAGATCTAGGACAACTTAAATTTACAAAGAATTCTTTTTATGGGGGGCGATCGCCCCTTTTTTTGTGTAGGGTGCTAATTCCCT
>CAZXBK010000056.1:0-23683 GCA_964638765.1 uncultured Synechococcus sp.
GTTGGTCAAGCGACCCTAACTCGTTTCTACAGTCTTCACACCTTTGTCTTACCTTGGTTGATCGCCGTCTTTATGTTGGCGCACTTCCTCATGATTCGTAAGCAAGGTATTTCCGGTCCCTTGTAAACATCAAGGATTGGAATCCCTCTTTGCTCATAACAACTTCACTGTTGAGGAGAAACTTTTATCATGTCTATCATGAAAAAACCGGATCTTAGTGATCCAGCACTCCGGGCAAAGTTGGCTCAAAACATGGGACACAATTACTATGGTGAGCCTGCTTGGCCTAACGATATTTTATTTACGTTCCCCATTTGTATTGCGGGAACAATCGGTCTAATCGCTGGTTTAGCGATTCTTGACCCTGCGATGATCGGCGAACCCGGTAACCCCTTCGCAACTCCCCTAGAGATTCTCCCTGAGTGGTATCTCTACCCCGTTTTCCAAATCCTACGGGTACTTCCTAACAAGCTTCTTGGTATTGCTTGTCAAGGTGCTATTCCCCTCGGATTGATGATGGTTCCTTTTATCGAAAGCGTAAACAAGTTTCAAAATCCCTTCCGTCGCCCTGTAGCAATGACTGTATTCCTCTTCGGTACTGCAGTTACCCTTTGGCTCGGAGCTGGTGCTTGTTTCCCCATTGATGAATCTTTAACTTTGGGTTTGTTCTAAACTCAACGGCTTTTTCATATCTGTTGAATTGAAAATAGATTTTTCGCCTGATTACAGTCTTTTCTGTAACGGGCGATTTTTTTATAGAAAAGTGTACTCATCTCAAGGCGAGGCTTGATTGGAGGGGAGAAGAATTTCAAATTCTGTACCGACGCCTAGCTGAGATTTGCATGTAAGAGAGCCGTGATGGCGCTCAGTAATAATCTGATAACTGATGGACATGCCAAGGCCCGTTCCCTCACCGACTTCTTTGGTCGTAAAAAAGGGATCAAAAATACGACTACAGGTCTCTTCGTCCATACCGTAGCCGTTATCGCGAATCGTGATGATTACTTTCTGGTCGTTTGGAATAGTTGCCGTGGAAATAGTTATAACGCCGTTTTGGGACTTTTTAGAATCGGCGATCGCATCGATAGCATTACTCAAAATATTCATAAAGACCTGATTAAGTTGGCCAGGATAACATTCAATTTTGGGAAGATCGCCGTAGCGTTTTTGAACTTTGATTTCTGACTGGTCTGACTTTGCCTTGATACGGTTTTGCAAAATTAAAATTGTGTTATCGATGCCTTCATGAACATCGGCAATTTTGAAATCCGCTTCATCAAGTCGTGAGAAATTTTTAAGAGATAAAACGATATCTTTAATGCGATTTGCACCAATTTGAATAGAGTTGACGACTGCCGGCAAATCTTCGAGCAGAAATTCCAAATCTTCCTCTTCGCAAAGCTCGACTATCTCGGTCGGTGGCTCTGGATAAACCTGCTGATAGGCTTCTAGAATCCCAACTAAAGTTTTTGTGTAGTCATTAATGTGGCTGATATTGCCATAAATAAAATTTACCGGATTATTAATTTCGTGGGCGACACCAGCTACTAACTCCCCTAGGCTCGACATTTTTGCGCTCTGAACCAAGTGGGATTGAGTTTGTTGTAGTTTGGTGAGGGCTTGTTCTAAATCAAGGCTGCGTTGGGCAAGGGTAAATTCGAGCTGTTTTCTTTGAGTAATATCTCGAGCAATCCCGTAGATTCGTCTCTCTGAAGTGATACCAGTGCCAGACCAAGACAAATATTTGTGAGTTCCATCTCCACAGCGAAAACGATGCTCTAAATTAAATGACGCATTTTGATTGTCATTGCTTTGAAGTTTGGAAAGAGCAGCTTCTGTCAATGCTTCATCATCAGGATGGACAAATGACCAAAAATTACTACCGACCAACTCATCTTGTACATAGCCAAGGATGTCATGCCAAGCCGGATTGACTCTTAGAAATGTGCCATCAAAATCCATCACACAAAATAGATTCGGAGACAGACTAAAAAAGCGATCGCGCTCCTGGGTCAGTAAGCGAAGACGTTCGGATTGCTGCAGCGTATGTTCCAATATCTCGGCTTGCTGCAGAGCAATATCTAAATGGTGACCAAGGTGTCGAATAAATTCGATTTCTTGGGTTTGCCATTCCCTAGCACTACGACACTGGTGTACACAAAATAGCCCCCAGAGATTTCCCTTGACGCGCAGTGGCACAATTAGATTTGCCCGGACTTTAAACTGCGCCAACACATCAATGTGGCATTGACTCAAGTTGGCATTATAAATATCGCTGACTGCTTGTATGCGGCCATGCTGATAGCCTTTAGCATAGTTTTCCCCAAAACAATTATCTTTGACAGGAGTGGCGATCGCCGAAGGAAATTTCTGTGCCACAGACTCTGCAACAAACTCTCCGATCCGATATCCCGTATGACGGTGAAACTGAAAAATACCAACACGATCAACACTTAACATCTGCCGAATCTCTACAGCAGTCGTCTCAAGAATGTCTTTGATACTTAGAGAAGCTCTAACACGATGAACAATATTGAGTAGAGCCTGCCGTTGCTGCTCCGTTAGCTCGCTTAACGGTACAAGATCCTCACTATGGCTAAACTCTAATGTCATTAATTGACCATGTTTATCGCAAATTTCATACTCTTATCCTACAGGATCACTACGGTGAATTCCGTACAAATAAAGCTTTACGCGAATTCGATCGATTAAAAATCAGCTTCTAATTTTTAACGGCAATAGTGTAGTTTTCTTGCATAAGTATTTCGAGTCGTTCCAATTACAAAATCCCCTGATATCTTTAGGAAAGATCTAAACCATGAGGTGTCAGCATCCATGTCTGATATTAAACTCGTCGTCCAAGTCGATACCTTCTTTAAAGAAGAGCCAAAACAAGGCGCTGATCTTACCGACGATCAAAAAGTTTTTATTGAAGACGGTAAGGAATTCCCCGTGCATTCCTACGATATGTCTTTGGTAAATGGCCACGTGAAAGTTGCATTTAAGGATACTTTCCTCGGCCCAAAAAATCGTACAACTTGGTTTGTATACCCCCCCCACGTTCTGATTGATGGTAACGAGCCGGGAAACAAGCCAAATGACCAACCTGCACCAAACACAATCAAAATAAGCAAGTCCTATTCTGGTCCAAAGATCACTCTTCCCGGTCATGGCAGTGTGTATCTGTGTCAGCCCATCATCCCTAATGGTCACTTCAGCTGGGCTGAGGCAACGAAGAACGGTAGCCGTATCCCTGTCGATGCTTCGGTAACTAAAAATATTATTAAAATTGCGAAAGTGATGGAAGAGGTACGTGAGTACGTCGGCGCTAAGCCAATCACCATCAACTCTTGGTATCGTGATCCGGTCAGTAACCGTAAAGCTGGTGGTTCGAAGCGATCACGCCATATGGTAGGCGACGCCGTTGATTTTGTGGTCGCTGGCATTTCTCCGCCAAAGGTTAATCGTATGCTAGAGCCTTGGTGGGGCAGCCGCGGTGGTATTGCTAGTGCTAGCTGTTTTACCCACATTGATGCACGGGGATATAAAGCCCGCTGGAGCTACGGTTTCTAAAGTGGTATGTCGCTCAGAAATTTAGATAATTCTTGAGAGTAAAGAGGTAGTCAACTGAGACTGTCTCTTTTTTGTTTAGGAAAAACGAAACGGCTAAATTGGGAGCCATTACAGATATCACGGCGATCGCCCTTTGCAAGCGGGTAAGTTTTTCGGGATAATATCAATAGAACAAGGAGTTAGCCTCGCTACAATACTTTCTTTGTGGGGGCGGAGACAGAACAAGTATGTTTCATTTTTTATTTATCTTGGCATTCGGTACGATTGCGACCATCGCAGCAATTAACTTGGTTCGCAGCTTCATGATGCTGAGTAGTGAAACAAGGGTCTATCCAAATTTTCAGAGTAATAGTCCTTCTCAACCTCCTCGACCTAAATTTACGCCCCACCCGGAAATGCTTGACGATACGGGTCGGCCAATTAATGAACCACTTTTAGTTGTTCGCTCCCTTGATGTAGAAGATGCTAGACAGCGTCTGGATAATCTCTACAACGCGTCCCCTAATAAAGATGATGTAGATGGCGACGCATAGAACTTTGGCCAAGCCGCCTGCTTGGTTATTGCTTGATCCTTTACTAAAGCAATGGTTGCAGGAAGATCTCGGTCGCGGTGATCGCACAACGGAAGCATTGTTTATTACTAAGCAAGCACCTGCTGGAAAGGCAAAATTAATTCTTAAAGCGCCAGGCGTTATTGCTGGATTGCCTTTTGTTGAACGGGTATTTCAGCTAATCGATTCAGAGCTCTCGATGGTCTGTTCACTCAGCGAAGGCGAAGCTGGAGAGCCAAAAACATTAATTGCCCAACTTCATGCTCCCCTCGATACGCTACTGATGGGCGAGCGGGTTGCGCTAAATATTTTGATGCGTCTCAGTGGAATCGCGACAGAAACGGCACAATATGCTCAAAAAATTGAGGATTTACCAACGACTTTAGTCGATACCCGTAAAACAACGCCGGGTCTAAGGTTGCTCGAAAAGTACGCTGTCAATGTTGGGGGTGGCCGCAACCATCGTTATGGTTTGGATGATGCCATGATGATCAAAGATAATCATATTCAAGCTGCGGGTGGGATCTCTGAGGCGATCGCCGCAGTTCGCAAGCATAGTCCCTACCCTCTGGCGATTGAAGTGGAAGCTGAAACCCATGAGCAGGCGATAGAAGCAGTTGAGCAAGGTGCGGATATTGTGATGCTCGATAATATGCCGCCAGCGACAATGTCTGAAATTATTCCCAAATTGCGCGACATAAACCCCCGCATCAAGCTAGAAGCATCCGGCAACATTACCCTTGAGACAATTCGCGCAGTTGCAGAAACAGGTATTGATTTTATTTCGACGAGTGCCACCATTACCCGTGCACCGTGGCTGGATATTAGTATGAAAATTACCGCCTAATCGAGATAAATGGGATCGACATTAATCGAAAAACTCACCTGACGAGGGCAGGATTCCTGCAAGTGACGCAGATCTGGAATCGTTGTTTTATCAGGCGAAAATTTTAGAACGACCTGCCACCGCCACCGATTAGCGATACGGGCAATATTGGCCGGGACAGGGCCTAAAAGCTCGTCGTCAATATCGAGGATTTTTTGACATTGGTCGGCGATCGCCTCGGTTGTTTTTTTCACAAGGTCATGGTTTTCCCCTGTAAGACGAATCAGTACGAGTTTGCCAAAGGGTGGGTAATTAAGCATTTCTCGTTCCGCTAAAATCTGCGTCGCAAAATTTTCGTAGTTATGCGTTTTTACCGCTTGAATGACGGGATCATCTGGCGAATAAGTTTGCAAAATTACTTTTCCGGGGCGATCGCCGCGACCCGCCCGACCTGCGACCTGCACTAAGGTTTGAAAAGTTCTTTCCGCTGCCCGAAAATCACTCTGAAATAGCAGTCCATCTGCTGCCAAAATTCCGACTAGCGTTACCTGGGACACATCTAAACCTTTAGTCAGCATTTGTGTGCCTAATAAAATATCAGCCTCGCCCCGCGCAAATTGCCCCAGTAAATCCCGGTGTGCTCCCTTGCGTCGCGTTGTATCGCTATCAAATCTTAGGCAGCGCAACTCCGGAAATTCTTCACGCATCGCCTGTACAACTTTCTGTGTCCCATTCCCGAAAAATTTAAACAATGAAGACCCACATTCAGGACAGTCTTTTGGTTGAATTTGACTGTAGTTGCAGTAGTGACACCGCAAAATTTGAGCGCCGCCTTCTTTTACGTAGTGGTAGGACAGGGTGACATCACAGTAGGGACAAACCATTTTGTAACCGCAGCTACGACAGGAAACGAAAGTACTGTGTCCCCGGCGAGCAACAAATAAAATGCCCTGTTCTCCCGATTCTTTAAGCTCGGTGAGCGCTGAACGTAATGGTTTACTAAATAAGGAAAAATTTTTCTGGCGTAATTCTTGCCGCATATCCACAACCGTCACAGGCGGTAAAGGTCGCGCTTGGATTCTTTCGGGTAAGGGCAGATAAAAATGTTGTGGCTGTAGTGTTTGAAATCGCTGCCATGTGTTGAGGGAAGGTGTGGCAGAACCAAGAATTAGAACCGCTTTTTCTTGTTGAGCACGCCATCGAGCGACAGTTCGAGCATGATAATGGGGTGTTTTTTGATCCTGTTTATAGCTACTATCGTGCTCTTCATCAAGAATGACCATGCCTAAATTACGGAGGGGAGCAAAGATCGCCGAGCGAGTCCCAATCACGATTTGGGGTAATGGCAATAGCATCCGCCGCCATGTATCGAAGCGCTCTCCGGTAGATAGGGCGCTGTGATATACCAAAATTTTGTCGCCAAAGCGGGCTGTAAAGCGATCCAGAAGTTGAGGAGTTAAACCAATTTCGGGAACCAGAACCAACGCCGATTTTTGTTGCTGTAGGACTTGGGCGATCGCCTGTAGATAGACTTCAGTTTTGCCGGAACCTGTCACACCGTGGAGTAAAGCTTCGCCATAACCGTCAATTACTGAAAGTTTTTCGACAGCATTCTTTTGGGATGCAGTGAGTGTTTTAATTTGGTCACGCTGCTGCTCTGGCGATTTGTGCAACCTTAGTTTTTCCCGTTCGGCGATCGCCACAGCCCCGGCTTTTTGCATTTTGTCAATGGTAGCTGCTGTTGTTTTTGCCACTGCAACCAGCTCATCAAGCCACATTTCACCGCCGTTATGTTGCAGCACACAGAAAATTTCCTGTTGGCGCTTACTAAGCTCTGTTTGATCTGACAGGATGCTTACCGACCGTCGTTTTTGGACTTTGGCGATCGCCGGAGTTTGCAAATATTGCTCGATTATCCCGTATTTTTCAAGCTCCTTGATGCCTTTATTTGCCGACTTAATCTGTCGTTTGATGTATTTCGTGGTGTAGCCTGCCGTTGATCCCCGCTGTAAACAGCCTAAAACCGCCAATGCAGTGGGAGAAAAGCCAGATTGATTTACCTCCTTAAAGTCGTCGGTTATTAGCCGAATACGAGTCTGGGATCGCCGCAATAAACCCGGTGGTAGTGCTGCTTTAATTACCGCCATGGGATCAGCTTGGTAATAATCTGCCACCTTCAACAAAAGCTGCCAATAGGTCGCCGAAAAAAAGCCTCGAGCAAGAATTTCTCCGACAGGCTTAATTTGCTGGGGATCAAGATACGTAGGGAGGTCTAACAATATGCGGATGGCGATCGCCCCTACCTGCTGGGAGCCGAAACTCACAGACACAATATCACCCGGATCAACCTCCGATCCCGCTGGAATAGCATAGGTAAAGAGGCCCTGGGTAAAAGGAGAATCGACTAGGACTTCAACCCAAGACTTTATTGCCACAATGCTCTTCCCAAAAATCCAACAAAAACAAACTATACCCCATGTTTTTTAATCAATGTAATTGTAGACAATCACATTTATCTATATACAACTCCCGACAGAGTGAAAAGAGAAAGTAACTATGAGAAGTTGATTTTAAGCCAGATGAAAGTGAATTTTAAATTTTTTGATCAATTCCATTTGAATGTTGTTTACCAAATTCCTCTTTTTACTTTAAATTTATTTTCTTTATAGATTTCATTACGTGATTCAGATATTTAGTTCACAAAGCTCATCTGTCTATTTGCAAGGGTTTTAAGAAAAATTCACAAACATTTCGCCACTTACTCTTGAGAGTTACGAGAAATCTTAATTTTGTATTTAACTAGACCAATAGGGTCGAATAAAACTGATAAGTTGTCTTTACTCGCCAATATCCTTAGATACATTTCCAATGGTTATCTAGCCAATAAAAAAATCTACGGGGTGATGCAAATGTTTACTTTTATTAAAAGCACATTTACAGTTTTCAAACCTCTAAGGGTATAACGGTTTTAAGTGAATTTCTTGTTACATCGGCTACAAGACAAAGATGCTTAAATTACCTTCTCTGTCAACACTAAACTTTGGGTACTTTGCTTTCTAGTAACAATTTTTTCAAGCCAAATTAATCCTCGCTCCACACATTACTTTTCGCTCAACTTTCTTTCTAGACTTTTATTAGTAGGATTATGTTCGACACAACTCCCTCCGTAAATACCGCCCCAGAAGAAGACTTGGAAATCACCCAAGCAAATTCGAAAGATGACGATTTAGAAGATATTGAAACTGTTAGCAAAACTGTTGAGGCTGCCTATTCTGACCTTGATGCAAATGCTAGTAGTCTTAGGTCTTCCCGCAGTCGTAATGAAGATACTGTCGGTGCTTTCTTCAAGGAGATGGCACGGTATCCGCTCCTTAAACCCGATGAAGAGATTCAACTTGCCCACAGCGTTAAATTCCTCAATGATGCGGAAGAGAAGCGCCTTGAGCTAACTGAAGAGTTAGGGCGATCGCCAAGTAAAGAAGAATGGGCCGCTGCCTTAGAAATTGAGACAGTTAAAGGCTTAAATGCCCAGCTTTATAAAGGTCGTGTCGCTAAGCGTAAGATGATTCGCTCCAACTTGCGTTTAGTCGTATCCATCGCCAAGCGTTATCTCAACCGTGGTGTTCCTTTCCTTGACCTCATTCAAGAAGGGGCGATCGGCTTAAACCGTGCAGCAGAAAAGTTTGACCCCAACAAAGGTTATAAATTTTCTACCTATGCTTACTGGTGGATTCGTCAGGCGATTACTCGCACCATCGCTAATGATGCCCGTACTATTCGCCTTCCCATTCACATCGTTGAGAAGCTAAACAAACTCAAGAAGGCACAACGTACTCTTAAGCAAAAGCTCCAGCGCAATCCTAGTGAAGCGGAATTAGCTAAGGAACTTGATATTTCTGCTGATCAGCTCCACCACTTACTTCAGCTCCGCAGGCAGTCTCTCTCCCTAAACCACCGTGTTGGTAAAGGCGAAGATACTGAATTGGTTGACCTCCTTGAGGATGATGGTCTTCAGCTTCCCGAAGAGCGCATGAGTGAAGCAATGATGCGTCAAGAGCTTTGGGATGTCCTCGGTGATGTTTTGACCGACCGCGAAAAGGAAGTGATTGCCCTTAGGTACGGTTTGTCTTCTGAGCAGCCCCACACCCTTGAGGAAGTTGGCGGTATCTTTAATCTCTCCCGTGAGCGGGTTAGGCAGATTCAAAGTAAGGCAATGCGTAAGCTCCGCCGTCCCCAAGTGGCTCGCAAGCTCAAGAGCTGGTTGTACTAAATTTGCCTCCAACGGAAAGGGCGGTTCGCGAACCGCCCCTACAGAATATTTAGAATCAGCATAAAAATTTTGACCCTTCTATTACGAAGGGTTTTTTTGTTGCTTGGAGCCTTGACTCTACAGTCCACTAGAGAGTTTAGATTGGGGATAACCAAAGATTTCTGTGGAAGATTATGGCGACGCGGCAATTCCAGATTAAAGGGATGAGTTGTGCGGCTTGTGCGGCTGCTGTGGAAAGGGTTTTAGCGAAAGCGGAAGGGGTGCAGGTTGCTCAGGTGAATTTTGCGGCAGAGCAGGCAACCGTAGAATTTGATCAGCGAAAAGTGCATGTCGATAGTTTGCAGCAGGCGGTATCAAAAGCAGGATTTGAAGCAATTCCCATAGTTGAAGGCGATCGCCAAACGCAGCAGCAGGAAAAAGAACGAGAAAAAGCGAGGCAGCTGAAAGAGTTAACTCGCAAAGTTTGGGTGGCGGGTGTTTTAAGCGCAGTTATCGTGATTGGTAGTCTGCCAATGATGTTGGGAATGCCGATTCCGTTTATTGCTCACTGGTGGCACAATCCTTGGCTGCAATGGGTTTTAACGACGCCAATTATGTTTTGGGCGGGGCAAAGTTTTTTTACTGGTGCATGGCACAGTTTGCAAAATCGTCGCTCAGATATGAATACGCTGGTGGCTCTGGGAACGGGGGTTGCTTATATTTACTCGGCGATCGCCACGGTTTTTGCGACACAACTTCGGGGCTGGGGAATGCCTACGAATGTTTATTTTGAAAGTGCGGCGGTGATTATTGCGCTAATTCTTTTAGGTCGTCTGCTGGAACAACGGGCGCGAGGCAAAACGGCAGCGGCGATTAAAGAGCTGATGGGATTGCAGGTCAAAACAGCGAGATTGATTCAAGGCGAAAGTACAAAAGATATTCCCATTGAAAATGTGCAGGTGGGCGATCGCCTTCTGATTCGTCCCGGTGAGAAAATTCCTGTAGATGGCGAGATTGTTGATGGCAGTTCCACTGTGGATGAGGCAATGGTAACGGGAGAATCTTTGCCTGTTGAAAAACATCAAGGGGATGCGGTGATCGGCTCAACGATTAATAAAACTGGGCGGTTGGTGATGCAGGCAACCCATGTCGGCAAAGACACCGTTTTGGCGCAAATCATTCAGCTTGTGGAAGAGGCCCAGGGAAGTAAAGCCCCTATTCAAAAATTAGCCGACCAAGTCACCGGATGGTTCGTGCCTGTGGTATTGGCGATCGCCGTGATGACTTTTGTTATTTGGGCAATGCTCGGAAATTTATCGCTAGCAATTGTGACCTGTGTGAGTGTGCTAATTATTGCTTGTCCCTGTGCGTTGGGGTTGGCGACGCCGACCTCGATTATGGTGGGAACAGGCGTTGGCGCAAAGCGCGGTGTCTTGATCAAAGATGCCCAAAGTCTAGAAATTGCGGCACAGTTGGACGTGATTGTTTTAGATAAAACGGGGACATTAACCCAAGGCAAACCGAGCGTTACTAACCACAAAAATTTGATTGAAGAGTCACGATTTTGGTCACTAATTGCCAGCATCGAACAATCGTCGGAACATCCTCTTGCTGAAGCGTTATTTAATTTTGCTCAGGCTGAAAATATTCCTGTGTTACCCATTGATAATTTCCAGTCGGTCGCAGGAAAAGGAGTACAGGCAGATATTGAAGGTTCAACGATTTATATCGGCACAGCCCAATGGTTTGAAGAGTTGGCGATCGCCCTCCCTTCTGACCTCAAAACTCAACAATCAGTTTGGCAGCAAGAGGCAAAAACAGTAATTTGGGTAGCGGAAAATCAACAAGTTATCGGTTTCGTTGCCCTAGCAGATCAGCTTAAAGCAAGCAGTCGCGACGTGGTGCAGCGTCTAAAAAATCGTGGTCTAAAAGTTGTTCTATTGACCGGAGATAATCAGCAAACAGCCGAGGCGATCGCCGCTCAAGCAGGCATTGAGGAAGTTTACGCTCAAGTTCAACCCGATCAAAAAGCTGCGATGATTAAATCTCTCCAAGATCAGCCCCACAGCCCGAAAGTTGCGATGGTGGGAGACGGCATCAATGATTCCCCAGCCCTTGCCCAAGCGGATGTAGGCATTGCCATTGGTACTGGAACCGATGTGGCGATCGCCGCTAGTGATCTCACTTTAATTTCTGGGGATCTGGAAGGTATTTTGACTGCCATTAAACTTAGTTCTGCCACCCTCACAAATATTCGCCAAAATCTCTTTTTCGCCTTTATTTACAACACTGCGAGTATTCCCGTTGCTGCTGGGGTGCTGAGTGCGTGGGGAATTCTGCTAAATCCGATTATTGCTGGGGGAGCAATGGCAATGAGTTCCGTTTCTGTGGTGACCAATGCCCTGCGCTTAAAAAATATTGAACAAAAACTTTAGGGACGGTCATTAAAGCTTCTTTTTACGAAAGGCTATCATTGCAAACAGATAGACAATTACCTTAAAAAACCTGCGTGAAAGAGAAATATGGAACAAATACCCAACGTTACAGAAAGCCAGCTTTTAGAACTTTTACGCCAACTACCTGAGCCAGCTTTAGTCGAGGTAAAAGAGTTTCTCAGTTTTCTGAAATGGCGCTATCAGCAACAAGTACAACCAGAGGAAAATATTGACATCATTACAGCTCTCAAAGGAAAAGCAACAGCAAATTTGACGACTGATGAAATTATGGCTTTGACGAGAAGTTAGTTATGTCAAAGATTTTAGTGGATAGCAATATCATCTTGGATATTTTGACAGAAGATCCTGTTTGGCTGGGGTGGTCTACTAAAATGTTGAGCCATTATGTCAAGACCCATGACCTCGTAATTAATCCAATTATTTATGCGGAAATCTCCGTTGGTTTTCAGACAATGACTGAATTTGAGTCTGTGATGAAAGTCACCGGATTACTCAAAGAAGCCTTACCCTACAAAGCTGCATTTATCGCAGGCAAAGCCTTTCGAGACTATCGTAAGAGAGGTGGAATTAGGCACAGCCCCTTACCTGATTTTTATATTGGTGCTCATGCCAGCATCGCCGAGTATCAGCTAATCACAAGGGATTACAAGCGATATCAAACTTACTTTTCAGACGTTGAGCTAATTTATCCGCAGGAAGAATCCTAATCTACTATTCGTCGTCGAATATAAAAAGGCTAATGTATGAGATTTTAAAGGCCTTTTTACAAATAGCCATACACCCCTCGAATAATTAGGCTTTTTATAATAATTACTCTGTGTAGATTTCCAGTTAATTTTGCCAACTAATGACAACCCTTCTCCAGCGACCACTGTTAAAGGAGCCAGAGCGTTTACAGCAACGGCTTAAAGAGATTCCAGCGGAACCCGGCGTGTATTTTATGCACAGTCGGCAGGGCGATATTCTCTACATTGGCAAATCGAAGGTCTTGCGAAATCGGGTGCGATCATATTTTCGGGCATCTCGCACCCACAGCCCGCGCATCGAAATGATGGTGCAGCAGGTCGCAGAAATTGAATTTATCGTTACCGACACAGAAGCGGAAGCCCTTGCCCTTGAAGCGAATCTCATTAAAAGGCATCAACCCTACTACAACGTTCTACTGAAGGACGACAAAAAGTATCCCTATGTCTGCATCACTTGGTCGGAAGAATATCCCCGCTTTTTTGTAACTCGCAAACGTCACCTCGGTAATAAGGGCGATCGCTACTATGGCCCCTATGTGGATAGCCGATTGTTGCGGTACACGTTGGGGTTAATGAAGCGCATTTTTCCGCTGCGACAAAGGAGAAAACCCCTATTTAAAAATCGTACTTGCCTGAATTACGATATCGGTCGCTGTCCCGGTGTCTGTCAAAAAATTGTGTCACCGGATGAATATCGGGAAACAGTGCAAAAAGTAGCGATGGTGTTTCAGGGTCGTAGCAGCGAACTGGTCGATACTCTCACTGAGCAAATGATGCAGGCGGCTGAAAATGAACGGTTTGAAAAGGCTGCCCAAATTCGAGACCAGATTAAAGCTGTTAGTGCTCTCAATGCCGACCAAAAAGTGAGTTTGCCCGATGACCGGGTATCCCGTGACGCGATCGCCCTTGCAGCGGATGATAAACATTGTGCGATTCAATTGTTTCAAGTGCGTGCTGGTCGATTGGTCGGGCGATTAGGCTTTTTTACAGAGCTACCTGAAAATATCACCGAAGATCTAGAAGTCGAGTACGGCAAAATTCTTCAACACGTTTTAGAAAATCACTATGCCAATGTCGATGGTGTCGAAATTCCGTCGGAAATTCTGGTGCAATATCCCCTCCGCGATCAAGAATGGCTTGCGAGTTTTTTAGGCGATCGCCGCAATGCGAAAGTGCAAATTATTCAACCGCAGCGACAAATTAAAGCAGATTTGATTGCAATGGTGGAGCGCAATGCCCAGCATGAATTAAGTCGTACCCAACGGGCGGCTGCTCGTAACACTGAAGCCATGGAAGATTTGGCAACATTACTCGATTTACCAGAATTGCCCAAGCGTATTGAAGGCTATGATATTTCCCACATTCAGGGTTCCAATGCTGTGGCTTCCCAGGTCGTATTTATCGATGGAGTGCCCGCAAAACAAGAGTATCGCCGCTACAACATCAAAAATCCTGATATTCACATCGGGCGTTCTGACGACTTTGCGAGTATGGCCGAAGTATTACGCCGTCGTTTCCGTAAGGGAATTACCAAAGATGCCCCAGATCTAATTATGATTGACGGTGGTAAAGGGCAATTATCGTCGGTCATGAAGGTGATGGAAGACCTCGATCTCGTCGATAAACTCAACATTGTCAGTCTCGCGAAAAAACAAGAGCAAGTTTATTTTCCCTACGAATCCGAACCCATCAAAAGCAATAAAGAACAACCTGGTATTCAACTTCTCCGTCGTGTTCGAGATGAATCCCACCGTTTCGCAGTCGGCTTCCATCGCCAAAAACGTATGAAGTCTAGTCGGCGATCGCAACTCGATGATATTCCCGGTCTCGGACATCACCGTAAGAAATTACTGTTAGCCCATTTTCATTCTCTCGACTATCTCCGGGAGGCGAAGCCTAGCCAAATTGCTGAAGTGAAGGGTATTGGGCCGCGTTTAGCCGAGGATATTTATAACTATTTTCATCCCAACGGCTAAAGCTTGATTGTTTAGGATTTCTCTAAAATACACTGAGCCTTAATAAGCACTAGCGACTGATCTTGTAATGTAGAACAAGCTTTTCGATATTTAAAAATCAATGGTTGGTATTTATCGAATGAGTTTAAAGCAGAATAATATCCATCTTCAAATTGTCTTAGCCATTTATTCCCAAGAAACCCTTCCCGATTCGTAAATTCAGATGCACTAATCAAGAAGTAATCGATATCATATTGCTCAACAAAAGACTCTAGAATTTTCGGGTCATTCGTGTAATGAGCTTTCAAAGAATCAGTAACTCGTTGTCGAATTTGTCTGTAATAACCTAAATGCCAAGGAAGAGCTTGCTCACGACTGACTAAAACAGAACGATGCGCAAAACTAGACAGATTGTCACCCTCCCCATTTAAAGTCGAAACCATAATATCTTTAGGCTGTTGTTTCAGATACAAATAAAGCTCTTCATGGGTTCCATGCTCAAATTTTGTCACGGTAAAGGTATCGGCAAAAACAAAGGGCGCTGCTAAAAAAACGGCAACAATGGCGATCGCAAAAGATTTTGTGATGATTCCAGCAAATTTATTTTTAAAAGACCACAGGGCGCTAAGAATAAACTGTAAAGTCAACCCTGCATACACACAAAGTATCAACTGTGTTACGTGAAGAGTATAGCGATTTGGAAAGTATAAACGGAATAGTAATATATGAGCTAATAAGAAGAGAACTATCGCAGACAAAAAAGGCTTTAAGAGAATAGAGTGATTAATATTTCTTTTGTTATTATGATTATTTTTTAGGTGTAGATAATAGCCAATAGGAAAAAGATAAACAACTAAAATAGTATTTGGGTCATAAAATGTTGGAGAGAACAATCCACTTCTTGAGCCAGTAACAAAATAAGAAACAAAGTTACTACTAAAAAACTTCGAGCGTCCTCCAGAAAAAACTTCTGGCATATTCCACGCGGCATCTAAAAAAATTTGTGGTGAAAACTCTGAAGGCTTCAACGCATAGTAAATAATAACGAAAATGCAGATTAGAGAGTAAGCACCGAATTTCGCCACATCATACTTAAACAAATTAGATACCTTGGGCTCTTGTGCCTTGCTTTTGAGATACTGAAATAGTTCACCAAATTCGTTAAAGAATTTGCGTCTTTTTAGGAGAGCTTCAAGAATTAGAAAACCGAATAGTACCAACAGTAGTGATGGGTAAAATAACCCACTCAAAAGCAAAGCAGTTACTGTCCATAAAAACTTATTTTCTTGAAAAGACAATAAGAATCCCAACAAAATAGGATATACAAAAGCCCTTGGTGTTCCTGATATCAGATCATCCTCCATCCATAAGTGCTGTCCCATTAAAGTTGTTGTAAGAAAGGCAAAAAACGGAGAATTATAAATATTGAGACAAAATGCATATAAGAGATAAGATGTCAAAACGCCCAAAATAATAGGAATAATCTGACTTAAAAAAATTGGTTTTATACCAAGTTTGCTGATAGCAAAGTAAAAGAATTTATAACCTACTGGAGCTACACTTTGAAAATAGTCTGCGATTAAATCATTTGGTAATAATTCAGCATCGACATAGCGTACCATCCAAAAAATATGATGTCTCCCATCATCTTGAATTACAAAATCTTCACCTAAAGCATGTGAACAGATTAAAATGCCATACACAGCCGCTATAAATAGTGTCAAAATGCGAAATAGCGTGTTTCTATTTTTGTAGATGGTCTGCATTGTTCAATGATATTTAATACTTGTTTGGATTACATAGATAACTGTAGAGAATTGAAATGTAATGCTTTTCAAAGATCCTAATTAAATTGAATTCTCTTTTACTTTTCTAACAGCTATCATCATCTCAGTTAAAAAAGGTAGGCCAATTAGAGCAGGTAAAAAATACCGAGACGTGCAAAGGATACCGAGGGCAATTAAAACACTTTGTGAACAATAAGGTTCATATAGATAAAGCAGTGCAGCATCTCTTGTCCCAACCCCAGCAAAGGTTAGAGGTAGCAACCCTGCCAGAATAGCAAGGGGAGAAAAGGCTAAACTAATGATAAACGGAGCCCAGTCTTTTAAGGCAATAATAAAGAACCAAATCTGTAAAAGATGTAAAAACCATAGCAAGATAGATGTTGCTGTGACTGTGTAAAATTGTTTGGGGTTATTCCAGAAGTAATGGTGAACTTCTTGCCATGCTGTTGCAAAAGACTTGAGCTTTTTGCTGACTGCTTGCGGAGATATTGCACTAAAGAATTTCAAGAATAAAACAGTGAATTTTTGAGAGCTGATGAGTAACAGCAAAAGGACGAAAAGACTCACAATCGCAGTAGTAATACCAAGAAAAAGCAAATTTTTTTCTGGATAAAATACCAAGCCCAAAACACACCAAAATAAAAGGGAAAGCATATCGCAAGCCCGTTCAAAAATCACTAACGAGATCGCTAATGATCCTTTTAAAAATCCTCTATTTGATAAAAAGTAGGCCTTTGCAATTTCCCCCATCTTTGAGGGGAGCACCATATTTAAAACACTAGAACCAAGAATTAACCTGTTTGATTCTACAAACCCTAAATGTGTATCTGGTGGCATCAGTTGTTGTAATCGCCAAGCTGTCATTGCCGTAATTGGAATAACCATGCCAAGACTGATCGTCATCCATAGCACGTCACAGTTCTGAAAAACATCGACAAGGGCTTCTAAATCAATTTTTGAATAAAGAATAACTAGAAGAGCAACACTAATGGCGATTGACACGAATCGTTTCATGGCTCTTGCCTAGATAATTGAGGCTTAGAATCGGGTTTCCATTGGGTATAAATTACTGTTTTTTTGTCAAGATTATATTGCCGATCGCCCAATAATGAAGGCGTGAGTTCTTCTGGGCTAAAACTATCTGCACTGGCGACATGACGCAAGTTTTGTCGAGGACTAGGATAGGCGATCGCCCCAGTCAATGGAGAGAATTTATCTTCTATTTCTAAGCCAGTTTGGGTCATGGAAATATTACGAGTAAACTGAGTACCGTCTTTCATCCCCGGTCGAAAAATCATCACGCGCTTAAGTAAAGGAATAACTTTTTCACGCAATAAGAAAGACAAAACTCTTAATACGAAATGTTTTGGAGGACTGGGAACATGGTATTTGGTTTTGTGGCAATTACCTTGAATACGCAGAAGCTCATTTTCTTGGGTGATTTGCCAGCTCTGCTCCCACCAATTATTTGTCCAAATCTGATTTTCTTGCTTCACACGCCAACCATGGTCAACGATAGCAGGGAAGCCACCTCGACGATGAATACGAACTAAGCCACCTTTTTTGGTACCGACATAAGCATTCCAGCTCTGGTCTTCAGACCAATAAATTTGGTAGCCGCAACCTTCCAACCACACAGACTTGCCACGGAATTCAGGTTCGACAGCAGCTGACATTTTGTCGATATGCTCAATGCTGCGCACAATACTCGCAAAAATATAGTGGCAGTGATAGCGATCATCCGTTGCCCAGGCAAAGTGAGACGGCTGGCTAAGTTTTTCAAATAAAGTCTCTACTAACCAACTGGCAAGGGAATTTCGGTGGGCTGTTTTTACTAAACCATAAGGCACAACATAATCAGTATTTCGACTATTTAATGTAGAAGGCAACTTATTATCTGCTCCCACTAATTGCGCTAGAAACTCCACCGCACGGTCAATAGCCTCCGGCGATCGCCCATCACCTGTCATGTCGTAATAATCTACCAGTACGTCAATGGTCACAGTGAGATAACCAAAATCCGGGCCACCATATTCTGTAAACCAACCTTCTGGATGGAGATTTCTAAATAGTTGATCCGCTTGCTCCCTAACCGTATATTTCGCGTTTGTCAGTAGCCCTAATTTTTCTGCGAAAGCTAGCCCAGCAAGACCTGCTGCCTGTTGGTTACTCGCTTCAGTTTCCATACGACTGCCTAGCTGATTAGCTAGTAAACTTAGCCGGTCTGTATCAACCTGTGCCGCCAAATCAGGACGATGCTGTTGCCAATCCCACAGTACTTTTCCCGCAGCATATAACCCAAAAGCCGCCGCCGGATAGCTACCTTCATAGGGATAATATTCGTCGACACGACCGGAAGAATCTACTTGTCTGGCAAGGGCATTCATCGCTCCTACGCGCCAAGAATCTGGTATCCCACTGCTAGAAAATCCGGGAATAGAAGTTTTGGCGATCGCCTCAAGGGTAAATAAGCCCTGTTGAAGAATCGAAGAGGAAAAATCACGAATTTTGTAATGCCAGTAGTTACGGTCGAAGCAGCCAAAAGTCGGTGAATCGGGATCTCGATCCATTTGAGTCAGAATCCGTGCCGCTTGATGTTCTGCATAACTTTGAAATATTTCTTTTAAACTCACCCTAAACTCCCCCAGTCTTATCTGACGTTACGGGAGTAGCCGCAAACTGTCTAATTTCTTGCCAGCGATCGCCCTGTTCAATACGCTTAAACTTTACCTCTGCCAATCCTTTGCGTTTTGTCGGTTTAGACAGCCCTTTCCATGTTTTTCGCAGCCAGTTAAATGACGGTCCGACGATGCCAATGGGCAATTTAGAAACAATCCAGCGGGAGATCGGCAAACGCCCAATCATAAATGATCCAGTGATCACGACTTCAACCAAACGGCGACTTAACGCGATAGAAGCTGGACGATAACCAAACTCAGGAATGGGTTGACCTAAAGCTTTTTGTACATCAAGGCGAATAAATGCCCCACGCTTTTTGAAATCCAACATATGACCGTGCATGGCAAGAGCTTGAGGCACGTCTAAGGAATCAAGGACAACTTTTTCAGAGGCTTTCATTTCCTCTAAAACCTTCATTGCAAACTCACTGCGGGCAACAACAACAGAATGTCCTCCTCCTTGAGATTCAAACTTAGGCGACCAAGCATCCCCTACCGATAAATCAGTAGCCTCATTTGTAAAGTCTGGAATAATTTGGCAGTTGCGCGAAATATAAAACGGAATCAAATAGTTGTAATAAAATTTCTCTGCCTTGAACGATCGCCCATCTTCGAGATCAATTTGTAGATATCCTGGCCATTCCCCAGCCCGCCACTGCACCCGTTCAATTCCCACCGAATCTCGCACATTTTGAGACCGCAAAAATGCCCGAATTGCCCCAAGATACATATTGGTTCCTGTGTAGGGACCTGCTACAAAAACTACTTTATTTGCGGCTTTATTTCCTGTAGCCTGCAACATTCTAAGAGCGGCCACTTGCTCTGGTAAGCCTACAAATGCCAGTTTTCCTTGAAATTGTTCTATCTCCGGCAAAATCGTGAGCATGGGAGTGACAGCGTACACACTCTGGGCTGCTGCCAAAATTTGTTCTGGTGTCGTAGCAATAAGGGGCGTTGCCTTTTCTGGTTCGTTTAATCCCTGCTGTAAAACAACTGCTCCATCAACTTGATTTGTTTCAAGGAGATGAATCAGTGTACGAGTTATAACTCCCCCTGAAGCCCCACGGCGACGAACTTGTGGATCCTTAGCAAAACCGCAATAGACAGCTTTATGTTCTCCCAGCAACCAACTTTGTGAGCTGTAATCCATGTGCTCAAACAATTCTGGATAAGGTGTACCTCGCCCTGAACAAGCTGCCCATGCTAACGCTAGACGCTCATCTTCTGCCAACGTTAAAGCTTTGCTAGGAAAAGGCAATGGACCCGAAGCCGTTTCTCGAAAGTGTAACAACTCAGGATTCAAACCAACACAAGCACCACAGTGAGTACAGTTCCTTGGGTTAATGACTTTTTTTTGAAATTTTTGCCAATAGCTCATTGTTGGGGCTGCAATCAAGTTTACAAAACAGTTGTGTCAAATCTTAGTGGAAAATAAAAGCCTTTATTCGGTTAAAAGATATCATCACTTAAGCTATTTTGTTTTTTAAAGATTGAACTTACAAAAATAACTTCTATGCAATTCCTCCTACGAAAAGGCGCAAATTTATTTTCTTAACTCTTTAACATAAATAATTTTATCGTAGTCAACCAACGGATTTTGCAACTTAGACCGCAATAGGATTTGTTCTAAAATAAGACGGTTTTTTGCCATCAAATCAGCGACTAAACCGAGGGCATACAACTGTGTGCCAATAAGAATGCAAATTGCCGACAAAATTAGACTTGGTACATGGGAGCGAGGGGTTCCAGAAAAATATAAAATAAGCCAACGAACACCTAAACTAAAGCCAATAGAAAAAGGAATTGTCCCCAAAAAAAGGAAAAATCTCAGGGGCTTATAAAGTAGAAAAACGCGAAGAATTGTTAGCAGGGACTTATAAATATAACTACTAATGCTCTTTACAAGGCGTGACTCGCGTAACTTGGGATTTACTCGTATCGGGACAGATGTAACAAACATGCCTTTACGCCCTGCTTGGATAATTGTTTCTATTGTGTACGTATAATTTCCAAAGACGTTCAGCTCTAAAGCCGCTTTTTTAGAAAAAGCACGAAACCCACTGGGAGCATCAGGGATATTAGTACTACTAAATACCCGCACAACGAAACTGCCAAGCTTTTGCAGTATTTTTTTTGTAAAAGAAAAATCTCGAATATTGGCTATAGGACGCTCTCCGACAACCATATCAAAGCGTTCTTTTAAAATAGGCTGAACTAGCTTTTCAATGTCTTCACCATAGTATTGGTTGTCTGCATCTGTATTGACAATAATATCTGCCCCAAGATGAACGGAGGCTCGAAGACCTGCTAAAAAGGCTTTTGCTAGTCCCTGATTTTTAGGGAAATCAATAATATAATCAACACCGCATTCAATTGCAGCTTCTACCGTCTTGTCTTCACTACCATCGTTGACAATGAGATATTCAATTACATCAATTCCTTTTATTTTTTTTGGGAGATCTGCAATAGTTTTTGTGATCGTTTTTTCTTCGTTGAAGCAAGGAATCTGAATGACCAGTTTCATTCTCAGGTTTTACAGTGATAGCTAGAGAACTAAGTTGCGAATGCGTAGGCATCATACCCTAAACAGTGCACTAGTGTGAGCTAACTCTCAAAAGTATGTGAGGAAAATATTAACCATAGAGTATACTCCAAGTTCATCACGAGTGAATTCATACCTGTTTAAAATCATTTTTTTACACTCAAAAGTCGAATCGTCTATATGAAAACAATTTAGATATTCTTCTCAAATATCTGATTTCATCATGGTGATCACTTCGCATATGGTGTTAACAGTCTCATCCATCTATATGCCGAGTGGAGCGATCATAAAGCCAAGCACTCACAATCAGACATAAGTATTTTCATAAAGAATCGCAAACAGTAATAAAGATGTGCTCTATTTCATAAAAGCTTCATCTAAAAAAAAGTACGAAAAAAAGAGCCAAACCTTTATTGGATAGACGATAGGGATATTTTATTCAAATGCAAACTTTATCAACCCTTTAAATCAAAGCAAAAAATCTTTCTAATACAAGAGATTTTTATACATTATTTTGCGGATATCGACATATCAAAGCTGGATCTACAGTGCAAGTAAGTCTAAAAGAATTAGTCTTTTGAGACTTTCGACAACCATTCTTTTCTTGCCCGGAGCCCAATTATGTTAAGTCAATTTATTGCTGTTCTTCAGCTTGCAGCCGTTTTCGCCACTTTTTTCGGTACATACATCTTCTTAATTGAATATTTGATGCCTAGTAGCACAGCCAGCTTGCAAGCTTCTATTGAAAAATAATTTCTACACGCTTCAAATTTCTCATGCAATTTAAATGAAGTTCTTATTCTTTAGAGTAGAAAATTGGCTTTTAAATGGCACTTGGTAACACAGACATCTTGAAATTAGTCTTGCCAGCACTAGCTTTTTTAATTGTTTGAGAACAACATATGCTTACTTTACGAGATAGACGAGATTGTCCATAAAACGGGATAAAAATTATTAAGACGCAGCTCATATTTAGTAGCATTTGCTACATTGACCTTTGAGGTAGTAGTCCCTAATAGATGACATCAAGTCGAATGGTTGATCATCATTGACTTCTCGTTGATGGTTGGGTGTGTGTCGGTGAGCAAAATTTTAATCATTGAAGATGAAGCGCAAACTCGCAATGTTTTTCTTCGCTGTTTAGAGATTGAAGGCTTCGAAACTTGTGCAGCCAGTAATGCTCTGGATGGCCTTGATCTTGCTTTTAGCGAACAACCAGATTTGATTGTTTGCGATATTCTGATGCCGGATCAGACGGGTTATTTTGTTTTGTCAAAATTACGGAGATCGCCACAGACGGCAGCTATTCCGTTCATTTTTCTGACAGCAAAAGTCACAATGTCTGAGCTCCGCCAAGGGATGCAGTTGGGTGCCGATGATTATTTGACAAAGCCCTGCACAGTAGAACAGTTTCTAGAGGCGATCGCCGTTCGTCTACAACGCCACCAGGAAGTGATGAAAGCCCAGTTATCGACAGCGGCGGTCAATCCATATCAGCTAGCAGAAGAACAAAGTAGCCCATCAGAAAATCTCGACTTTTGTTTTCCCCGCAGTGAAACTTTGACGCCAATTTTTAAGTTTATTGAGACCCACTACAATCAATCAGTAAAACTTGATGATATCGCTAGGGAAGTAGGTTATTCTCCGGCTTATTTAACTAACTTAGTTCAAAAAGAAACAGGCAGAACTATTAAGCAATGGATTATCGCTCGGCGCATGATGCAAGCCAGAAAATTACTGCGAAATACAACACGAACAGTTAAAGAAGTCGCGAACAATTGTGGCTATCCCGATGCGGGTTACTTCACTAGCCAATTTCGTAAGTTTCACGATGAAACCCCATTAAATTGGCGTAAAACAGCAACAGTTGATACAAAATAAACAAGATATTTTTCAGGCAGGCAATAGAGAGTATCAACATTCAGATGATGTCTTCTGTAGTTGATTTGACAAAAAAAAGCTTTTTTAAAACCCTAGAAAAAAGTGCGTAAAAAAACCACATTTTTACAAAAAAAAATCCCATGTCTATTATCAAAGTGACTGTTAGGATAATTGACAACTTGTAGGAATTTCATTGAATTGCCAAAGCAAAATTAGAAATACATTTTCTTTGGTTTCAACTGTCAATTTTTTAGTGGGCGTGGACTATGACTTTGATTTCAGCGCAGCAAACTTTATCGGGTTTGGGAAAACCTGGTTCTGGCTCTAGCCGATCTAATTTACAAACATTTTGTGGAACCTGTGGCGACTACCATGCCGCTGGTGATCACATGAGCTTCATGGCAACAATGCCAGAAGATCCAGTGGAGCTTGTCGATGA
>CAZXBK010000057.1:0-23221 GCA_964638765.1 uncultured Synechococcus sp.
TTTATGTATTTTTCTAAACACCCCAAAGTCTATCAGACAAGGGCGATCGCCTCAGAGAATCTCCAAGAAAATCTGATTGTTCATTCTTTCGACAGATGTATCGGTTGTCTGAATTTAGTTGGGGCTAAATATTGACGACGACTTCCCTCAAAGCCTTAGGGGCTGATCAAAGTTCGCTGTAAAAAATCCCGCATGGCAACCATCGCCGCCGTTGGAATTTCGTGTCCCCCAGTAAATTCAAAATATTCGATATTTACACCGATCTGACCTAGTTCTGTTTCGGCTTTTTTCGCTGCTGCAAGGGGCACAACTGTATCTTGGTTGCCATGGATCAGTAATGTGGGAGAAAAATTGCCGCTACGCTCAGCCGGATCGTAATGGAGATAGCCACTACAACTACACAGAGCCGCAAAATTAAACTTTAAGCCAATATCTAGGGTCATCGCCCCCCCTTGGGAAAAGCCGACCATGGCGGTGCGCTCCGGCGGAATACCAGTCAGGTGTGGTAAATCCTGTAGCCACTTCTCTAGGCGATCGCGGCTCTCTTCGATACCCTGAAAATCCTGACGTTCTAGGGCATACCAAGCGCGACCCGTGGGCATCTGAAAATGTTCAAAGGGGGCATTGGGAAATAAAAATCGGCAATTAGGCATTGCCAAAACCTGAGCTAAAGGTTTTAGGTCGTTATAATTAGCGCCCCAACCGTGGAGCATGATCACCAAATATTCGACTGACGAAGCCTTAACTGCCTGGTAGGACAAACCGTCGAGATAGCTACTTTTCATCCACAAATCTCTAAATGACAAAACGCTTGATGATTAGGGTAGCGGCTTAACCATCAATTTATTCGTGATTTTGCGGTTTAAATTTATTTTTTTGATCGAAACTTCGGTCTAAATATTCGCTGATATTGAGCTGAAAGGTCTCAAGGAAATGCACAATCCACTGGGATTTTGGATTTTTGAGCTTATCGTAATAGTCTCTCAAGGCGACAATCGCATCTGCAAAACATTGATAACTAGGACGGCTCAGCAGCATTAACCGCAATAAGAGCAGGCCAAATACGTCATACTGCTCCTGCACTGCGAGCAGCGTAAACATAGGTGAGGGGTAGGGATAACCTTGGGTCGTAATTAAACTAATTAAGCGGTTACAGGTTCTAAGCTTCAATCTCAAATCAACTTTCTTTTTATCCTGCTCTGGCCAAAGCTGATTGAGGGTTTCCTGCATTTTTTGCTTCAGGTGCTGTAATCCCCCTTCATCGGCGATCGCCGTCCAGAGATAGCGCATGAGAGCCTGCTTGTAGTCTGCATAGGAAACATTTTCCGTTTGCTGTGAAAAAATATTTGCCAAATTTGCAGGCGCAAAAGTACCCCGCCGCGACCAAATTTCTAGCATGACATCTAGGATGCTCGCATCTAGCTCACTCATCCCCTTAGGACGACTGAGATGACGCTGTGCTCCCTTGAGACCCATTTGGGTCGCCTGTTGTTTCGCTTGGTGCAACGCCCAATGGTGCTTCAACTGCGTTTGCCGTTGCTGAAGCTGGCGCTTTTTCTTTTCACGCTGACGCCGAACTGAGCTGATTTGTGAATTGCTCATAGCTCTAAAAAATTAGGTTAAAACCCTAAATATCAATATTCCCGATTCCTAGATGCACTATCTCTACTATAAGGAATCTAGTTGTTCATTAGTAATGGAAATCATACTAATCCGGAAAATATGGTGGTGTTTAACACGACTGACGTAAATCTAAGATGCAAATTTAAGCCGTAAAAAATTAACCATAAAAAAAGGGAGCTAAATTTCTAGCCCCCTTCATAGATAACGAAATCTTGTTACGCGTAAATTTTGCGAAGAAATCTCTAACGGTCAACTGAACCCATAATCACGTCAATACTACCCAGAATCGCCATAATATCAGCGACTTTTACACCTTTCAGCAAGTGGGGTAAAATTTGGAGATTATTGAAGTCAGCAGAACGAATTTTCCAGCGCCAAGGGAAGACATCATTAGAGCCTTGAATGAAGATACCAACTTCGCCTTTGCCACTTTCTAGGCGAACGTAATGTTCTCCTTCGGGAATTTTGAAAGTTGGGGCAACTTTTTTGGCGATGTATTGGTAATCAAAATCATTCCATTCTGACTTTTTACCCTCAAGCATCCGCTTTGCTTCTAAATTTTCGAAGGGGCCACCGGGCATTCCCTTAAGAGCTTGGCGGATAATTTTTACTGATTCGCGCATTTCACGAATACGGACGAGATAGCGGGCAAAACAATCACCTGCTGTTTCCCACTGCACATCCCAGTCAAAGTCGTCGTAGCATTCATAGTGATCTACTTTGCGAAGATCCCACTTCACACCTGAACCCCGGAGCATTGGGCCGGATAAACCCCAGTTGATCGCCTCATCTCGGGTGATCGTACCGACACCTTCGACACGGCGGCGGAAGATGGGGTTATTTGTGATTAGCTTTTCGTACTCATCAACCTTGGGGTCGAAATAATCACAGAAATCAAGACACTTATCGTTCCAGCCATAGGGTAAATCAACGGCTACACCACCGATTCGGAAGTAGTTGTTGTTGATCAAGCGCATACCAGAAGCGGCTTCCCATAGGTCATAAATCATCTCCCGTTCACGGAAAATGTAGAAGAAGGGAGTCTGGGCACCAACGTCTGCGAGGAAGGGGCCAAGCCACAGGAGATGGTTGGCGATGCGGTTTAGCTCCAGCATAATGACCCGGATGTACTGGGCGCGCTTGGGCACTTCAATATCAGCCAGTTTTTCGGGAGCGTTAACGGTAATCGCTTCATTGAACATGCCAGCGGCGTAGTCCCAACGACTCACGTAGGGAACGTACATGACATTCGTCCGGTTTTCGGCGATCTTTTCCATGCCACGGTGTAGGTAGCCAATGACGGGTTCACAGTCGACGACATCTTCTCCATCGAGGGTGACAATCAGGCGGAGTACGCCGTGCATGGAGGGGTGGTGAGGCCCCATGTTGATCACCATGGGTTCGGTTCTAGTTTCAATTTTTGACATTGATCCGCAGTTTTTCCCTTAGGCTTCTATGGTCTGGTGATGTGATGGATTTGGAACCCCATCTTTAAAAAAGGCGATCGCCCCGATAACGGTATGGCAATGGTCCCATTGTCAAAGTCGTTATTTGTGAGGAACTGATACGCTAGTTTTATTTTCTTCTGAACATTATAAAGTTTCGGTTAACCATGACAAGCTTGCCTCGGTTTCGGGATGGCCAACTATTTACCCAAGCTTTAACCCACAGCTCCTACTGCAACGAGCATCCAGAGGTGGAAAAGGACAATGAGCGCTTGGAGTTTCTCGGTGATGCGGTGCTGAAGTTTGTGATGGGGAAACTGCTATTTGAGAGGTTTCCGCAGTTGCAGGAGGGGGAGCTAAGTCGTCTGCGGGCAAGTTTAGAAAATAATCGTTATCAATTGGCTACTTTTGCGGCGGAGCTGGGGCTGGATCAACTGCTGAGATTAGGGAAAGGTACGGAAAAAATTGGGGCCAGACAAAATCCTGAGATTTTAAGTGATGCGTTTGAAGCGGTTGTGGGGGCGTATTTTCTTGATGCTGGTATCGAGGCGGCGATCGCCTTTGTTGAGGAATTAGTATTGCCAGTAGCCCTAAAACTGGCGGCAGAACCAGAACTTGTGACTTCTCAAAATGCCAAGGGGGCGCTGCAAGAATGGGCAATGGCCAAGATTGGGGAGTTGCCGGAATATAAAACTTTGGCGGAATCAGGGGCTGACCACGCGAAAACATTTAAAGTCGGCGTTTTCATTAAAGGAAAAAGTTACGGTCAAGGCACGGCTCATTCTAAAAAATTAGCCCAAAAACAAGCGGCGCAAGCGGCTTTAAAGATAATCGCCAAGAATGATGAAACCCAAACAAAAACGCAGCACTCTGTCACGGAAATAACGGATGAAAATAGCGGCGATCGCCTAACCTTACTGCAGCAGTTGGCACAGCAAAACACATTGTCAAATTAGTAAATCAAGGTTATTAGCATAAGACATTTCAATTCGCTAAAAAACCTTAAATGTTAGCCTTTAAACTTAGTGATTCTGAAAATTTCGATACAATATAGCTTGGTTTGATTAACAAAAGCCAACATTTGTTTACGGTGAAGTGCCTGTGACCCAGTATTCCTCTGTTTCTCCAGACTATCGACTCGGTTCTACGACAGTAAAGCGCTATGACCACGAGGCGATCGCCCGCCACTACTTTTGGCGACCTTGGCAAGCCCTGTGGCGAACCTTAACTATTATTTGGTTCTTCGGTGGCTTTGCCCTGCGCCTATGGTTGGATAAACGCAATGGGGAAACAGAGCAAAGTCGCAACCGACGTGCCAATGAACTGCGCGATATTTTGACTCGTCTTGGTCCCACATTTATCAAGGTTGGTCAGGCACTCTCTACACGCCCAGATTTGATTAAGCCAGACTTTTTAGAAGAGCTAATCAAACTGCAAGACCAATTACCGTCCTTTGATAACGCGATCGCCTTTGCCCTCATCGAAAAAGAGTTGGGGCGGAGCATTAATGATATTTACCGTGAGATTTCGCCAAACCCAGTAGCCGCAGCGAGTTTGGCTCAGGTTTATCGTGCTCGACTCTACAGCGGAGAAGAGGTTGCCGTTAAAGTTCAGCGACCCAAGCTATTACCAGTTTTAACCCTAGATCTTTACCTAATGCGCATCGGTGCCAAGTTTCTCGCACCTTATCTGCCTTTAAATTTAGGTCATGATTTAACGCTGATTATTGATGAATTTGGCATCAAACTATTTGAAGAAGTTGACTATATCAATGAAGGTCGTAACGCCGAGAAATTTGCTGCGAATTTTAGTGACGACCCGACCGTTAAAGTCCCCTCAATCTATTGGGAATACACAAGCTCTCGCATTTTGACTCTCGAATGGATTAACGGTTATAAGCTCAGTGAACTTGACCGAATTCGAGCCGCTGGTTTAAACCCAGACAAAATTATTGAAATTGGTGTGACTACTGGTCTGCGTCAATTGCTTGAACATGGCTTTTTCCACGCCGATCCGCACCCCGGTAATCTGTTTGCCACCTTTGATGGGCGCATGGCCTACATTGATTTTGGCATGATGGATCAGCTAGATACGCGAACTAAAGAGACGATCGCCAGTTCGATTGTGCAGTTGATTAATCAGGACTATCAAACTCTTGCACGGGACTTTGTTGAGCTGGGCTTCTTGTCACCGAAAACCGATATTCGTCCGATTATTCCCGCCCTCGAAAAAGTCCTAGGAGAGGCAGTCGGTGAAAGTGTTGGAGACTTTAACTTCAAAACGATTACCGACGAATTTTCGGAGTTGATGTATGAATATCCGTTCCGTGTCCCGGCAAAATTTGCGTTAATTATTCGTTCTCTCGTTACCCAAGAAGGTTTGGCTTTAAGTCTCAACCGCGACTTTAAGATCGTTGAGATTGCCTACCCTTATGTTTCCCGTCGTCTACTTACTGCTGAAACGCCAGAGTTGCGCCGTAAGCTTCTCGAAGTTCTGTTTAAAGATGGGAAATTTCAGTGGCATCGCCTCGAAAATATGTTGGCGATCGCCAGTTCAGATAGTGGCTTCGATATTTTGCCTACTGCGCAAATGGGCTTCCAATATCTCATGTCAGAGGAAGGCGAAGAGATTCGTCGCATGCTCATTCTTGCCCTCATTGAGGATGACCGTCTCCACACTGAGGAAGTACAACGATTGTGGCTCTTGCTTAAAGATGAGTTTCAGCCCCAAAAGCTGCTAAATATTGCTTGGTCAGGCTTACGCACTTTTTCCGGCGATCGAATTGCGGCTGTGTTGCCGAGTTTTGCCCAAACTCAGTCATAATTAGGGCGGATATTTAAGTTTTGTAAATAAAAATAATGGAAGAATATTACTATTACTATATGCAGCAGCCTCCCTTTGTGCTGCTCGGTTTAGGCTTTTTTATTGCGATTACTAGTGGTTCGGCTTTTCAGAGTACTCTCAAACTTAAGGCGCGGGAGATTGTCGCAAATCAAGACAAGATTATGCCGCAGCTTTCGGTCATTGCGCTTCAACTACCTTTGTTTGGCATTGGTATGGGGATGAGTATTTTCCTCGCAAGTGGCCTACAAATCTTTTTCATCCCTGCATGGTTTGCTTATTCTTTGTCCTTGCCTCTAACCATTGCGACCGTTGCGCTGCTCTGGAAACAGTTGGGACGAGTTATTAATATTTTGCGTGAAGGTGGCTCTGCGGCTCTCGAAGAGGATTCTTTCAGTATTTTCTAAAGATATTTTATGAGTATTCGTTTGTAGACTTGAAATTTTTCAGGTCTATTTTTTTGAGTGCATTAAGCTGAAATTGGCTGCTTCACCTAATAAATTAAACTCGGATAATTGTTTTCGTTGCGAAGTAAGTATTTCTTTGTCAATAAGCCAATATTGATCTGGGCCTAGATGATTAAGGGGCTTAGGTAAAATTGGGCGATCGCCGTAAAAGTCTAGGCTGGGGCGACGGTAACCGAATGTTGTGAAAACTATTGTATTTTCTGGTGTTTGTTTTCGAATTAATTCGCCGACAGGTTTTGCGGGAAAAGCTTCATTGATTTCCCAGAGCCATGACTGAGAAGTAAAAAGTAATAGCAGTGTGCCATACATGCCGACGAATAATATTGTCTGAAATCGCGATTTTTGTTTTTGCCAATACCAACCTGTTATTGCGAACATTGTGCCCACTACCAGCGCCAATAAAATCAAAGGTATTTGTGGGTCAGTAAAAATGAAATAAACCGTGCCCCCATATCCGGCGATCGCCAATACATAAAAAAGCCAATGTAGTGGGAAACGATATTTTTTCTGAGTAAAATTTTCTGCCAGAAACTGACCGATAGCTAGGGCAAAAAAAGGATAAAACGGCATAATATACCAGGGCAATTTTGTGCCCATCGCCGAAATTAAACCGAAATAGAACAGACTACCCGACAGGATTAATTTATTATTTTCAGCCGCTCGATTTTGCCAAGCATAAATGTAACTTTGAACTGCGAAAAACAGCCACGGCGCAGTGTATTTCAACAATTCTAAAAGGAAAAACCAAGGTGGATGTTGGTGACTTTCGACAGTACTGCCAACGCGATAAAAGCCTTGACTGAGGAAATGTGCCTGAATAAATTGCTCACCGTAATGTTGAATCTGCGCAGCGTACCAACTTGTAATCGGCAATAAACCAATCGCTAGACCCAGCCAAGTATAAGGATTCTGAAAAGCTGACCAACGTCGATCCCACAGGACAAAGATTAAGGCGATCGCCCCCAAGGGCAGCATCAATAATCCTTTTGTGAGGGCAATAATGCCTAAGCCAACGCCAAAACCTAGACCCCAAACTTTTTGGTGGTGGGATTTCAGGAGACACCATAATGCAAGAATCAATCCTGTCATCACCATGCCGTCCAGCATGAGTAGGCGACCATGCCGCGCAACGGGTAGTAAGGTCAGATACACTAGCGCACTGTAAACAGCGGCTTTGCGAGTTTCAAATAATTCTCGTGCCAAACAAAAGAGTAACGGCACTCCTAAAGCTGTGGCGATCGCCCCCGGTAATCGACTTGTCCACTCATTTACCCCAGCAATTTTATATAGCAAAGCCACCAACCAATCTATAAATGGCGGTTTATTAAAATAGGGATCTCCAAAAATTGTTGGGTGGAGCCAGTCGCCTGACCGAAAAATTTCCCGCGCCACTATGGCTCTTGTGCCTTCGTCCCAATCCCTGAGTGGAACATTGCCGAGATTAAAACAAAACAAAAATAAAGCGGCGACCGTTAATCCCAAAATAATTTGGCGATCGCCCCAGTTTTTAAAATTAAGACCCACGATTACTCGTCGCTAGCCGCAGCTTTTTTCGCAGTGGTCTTTTTCTTTGTTGTTGTTTTTTTCTTAGCTGTAGTCGTTTTCTTTTTGGCAGTAGTTTTCTTCTTGGTTGTGGTCTTTTTCTTGGTGGTTTTCTTCTTCGTGCCCTTAGAAGCAGCCTTTTCGTCGATTAACTCCAAAGCTTTTTCGAGGGTGATGGTTTCCACTGTTTCCCCTTCTGGCAAACCTGCATTAATTTTCAGGTGATTGACGTAAATGCCGTAGGGACCTTCATAAACATTGACTGGTTCGTTGTCCGCAGGATGTTTGCCCAGTTCCTTGAGAGGTGTTTTGGATTTACCACGACCACGACTGCGCTTCGGTTGTGCCAGTAATTCCATCGCCCGTTCAAAGCTGATGGTAAAGAGATCATCTTCCTTTTTTAAAGAACGATAATCCTTGCCTTCTTTACCTTGGTCATGGACAACATAGGGGCCAAAACGACCAAGACCGACTTTGACAGGCTTGCCCGATTCGGGGTGTTCACCCAGCAAACGAGGTAATGCTAATAATTGCACTGCCATCTCAAAGGTTAAATCCTCTGGTTTGACATTTTTCGGTAGAGAGGCGCGCTTTGGCTTTTTCTTTTCTTCCGTTGCTTGTCCTAACTGAACGTAGGGGCCATAACTTCCAACCAACAAGTAAATGGGTTGATCGGTTTCTGGGTGTTTGCCCAGCTCTTCGGGACCTTCTTTTTTCTGCTTGAGGATTGTTTCTACTTGCGCGGGATCAAGGTCAGAAGGGGTTAAATCCGCAGGTAATGAAGCTGTAATTTTCTCTTCACCCTGTTCCGCCTCGATGTAAGGGCCAAAGCGACCAATTTTCACTTTGACAGGTAAATTTTCGATGGCGATCGCCTTAGCGACAGCGGGATCAATATTTTCCTCTTGAACCTTTACCTGAGTACCCAGACCGTCATCACCGAGGTAGAAATTCTTCAGGTATGGCAACCATTGAGCCTTACCCGTCGCAATCTCATCAAGGGTTTGCTCCATGTGGGAGGTGAAGTCAGTGTCTACTAAATTAGGGAAATGCTCCTCCAGTAGAGCTGTCACCGCAAAGGCTGTAAAGGTAGGGGTTAAAGCCTTATCGCGAATCTGCACATAGCCACGATCCACGATGGTACCGATAATCGTCGCATAGGTACTCGGACGACCAATACCCTTTCCTTCAAGAGCTTTCACCAAACTAGCTTCGGTGTAGCGAGCGGGGGGTTTGGTGTTGTGTTCAATTTCGTCTAGTTGCTTACAGGTGGGCTTATCGCCTTCTTTGAGATCCGGCAATACAACCTCTTGGTTTTCTATTGCTGCATCGGGATCATCAGACCCTTCGACGTAGGCACGGAAGTAACCGGGAAAATCAATACGCTTACCAGAAGAGCGGAACTCGGCATCATCAACTTTAAGAGTGACAGAAAGCTGGGTGAGTCGGGCATCCGCCATTTGACAAGCGACTGTCCGCTTCCAAATCAGTTCGTACAGCTTAAATTCCCGACCACTGAGACCTGTTTCCTTGGGCGTACGGAAAGTGCTACCCGCAGGACGAATTGCTTCGTGAGCTTCCTGAGCGCCTTTGCTTTTTGTTTTGTAGTTGCGTACTTTCGGGCTGAGATAATCTTTGCCGTATTTCTCCTCCACACAGCTACGGGCGGCGGCGATCGCCTGATCCGAGAGATGCACCGAGTCAGTACGCATGTAGGTGATGTAGCCTTCTTCGTAGAGCTTCTGGGCTGAGCGCATGGTATCCCGCGCCGAAATCCCAAGCTTACGGTTTGCTTCTTGCTGCAATGTAGAGGTCGTAAACGGTGGTGCAGGACGGCGAGTGCTGGGTTTCTCTTCAGTTTTGCTAACAACCCATTCTTGATCCTGAATGCGCTCTTTTAAGGCGATCGCCTCTTCCTGAGACAGTAGAACAACCTTCTTACCCTTTTTGAGATTACCCGTATCGGGGTCAAAGTCACTGCCTACTGCAATTTTCTTGCCGCCGAGAGTCACGAGCTTTGAGTCAAACTTCGATTTCTTGTGTTGCAGATGCGCCTTGAGATCCCAATATTGACCGGATTGGAAAGCTTGTCTCTCGCGCTCCCGCTGCACCAATAATCGCACCGAAACCGATTGCACACGGCCTGCTGATAATCCCTTCGAGATCTTGCGCCAGAGCAGGGGAGACAGCGTGTAACCTACCAAACGGTCGAGAATACGGCGAGTTTCTTGGGCATGAACGAGATTGACGTCAATCTCTCGGCAATTACTTAGGGCTCTCTGGATAGCTTCTTGAGTAATCTCATGGAAAACCATTCGTTTGATGGGCACTTTAGGCTTGAGAACTTCTAACAAGTGCCAACTAATACTTTCTCCTTCGCGGTCTTCATCTGTCGCCAGAATCAGTTCATCGGCTTCTTTTAGAGCTTGCTTTAATTCGGTGACAACTTTTTTCTTTTTCTTCGGCACGATGTAGAGCGGTGCGAAGTTTTCGTCCACATTTACCCCAAGCTGCGACCAGGGCTTTCCTTTTTGCGCTTCTGGGACTTCGCTAGCGGAAGACGGCAGGTCGCGAATATGCCCCATCGAAGCGGTGACATTATATTCGCTGGGTAAATAATTCCGGATTGTACGGGCTTTGGTCGGTGATTCGACGATGACAAGGGTGGACATGGGTTGTCGGAGTTGATGGTGTTAAGGAATACAGGCAAAGGACAGGGATACATACCTTATATATTTAATCAATGTCCTATGGGTATGCTTTTCGTCAAGCTTTACAAGTTTGTAAGCTTTGGGACGACAACGGACAAAATTTCTAATTGTTCATCAAATGTCTAGTGATGTTGGTCAAGACTGGCATTTGTTTGTCTTGTCTCACGAACAGTTTAAGTAGAAGTGGCAAAGTGGCTAGATATTCTCGATAAGGCACAGAACCATTCACCCTAAAAATCATTGTAGAAAAAATTTTCTAAAGACGTTTTCTCAATACACACATCAACGATGGGCGATCGCCGAACTGTGTGACTAGGAAATTGGCAAAAATCAACAAAATACAGAGCAAAATATATCAACCATTAGGCTGAACAAATCTGCCAGCAAGTTTTTCAAGCTTGTTTGCGGTATTGTTTAATGTAAGTTGGTTCAATAAGCCTGAAGAGCACAAATGGATTTTTCAAGTACCGTTGCAAGCCAGTTGTATACTGGGGCAATTTTGCCGGAAAGCATCGTGATTTTAACCCTCGTCGTCGTTCTCGTCGGGGATTTAATTGTGGGACGTTCCCGCTCTGGTTGGATTCCCTACGTGGCGATCGCCGGACTTTTAGGTTCGACTGTCGCTTTGTACCTAGGCTGGGATAATCCAAATCCCGTCGCCTTCCTCGGCGCGTTTAATAGCGACAATCTCAGCATTTTGTTCCGGGGCATTATTGTGCTCTCGACCGCCTTCACCATTACGATGTCGGTGCGCTATGTCGAACGTTCTGGCACGGCACTTTCAGAATTCATCTGTATTCTCCTTACAGCTACCCTTGGAGGCATGTTCCTCTCTGGCGCGAATGAGCTGGTAATGATTTTTGTTGCCCTAGAGATGCTCAGTATTTCGTCCTATTTGCTGACGGGTTACATGAAGCGCGATCCCCGCTCTAATGAAGCTGCGCTCAAGTATCTCCTTATTGGTGCCGCAAGTTCGGCGATTTTCTTATACGGTGTTTCGCTTCTCTACGGCCTATCTGGCGGTGAAACTATCCTCAGCAATATCGCAGCTAATATTACCGATGCCCAAGGTGCTCAATCTCTCGCATTGGCGATCTCCCTAGTCTTTGCCATTGCCGGTATTGCTTTTAAAATTTCTGCGGTTCCCTTCCACCAATGGACACCCGACGTTTACGAAGGTTCTCCTACACCCGTTGTGGCATTCCTTTCCGTCGGTTCTAAAGCAGCAGGTTTCGCCCTAGCGATTCGTTTACTCGTCACAGTCTTTGGCTCCGTAATCGATGAATGGCACTTGATTTTCACAGCTCTCGCCATCCTCAGTATGGTCTTGGGTAACGTGGTTGCATTAGCTCAAACCAGCATGAAGCGCATGCTTGCCTATTCCTCCATTGCCCAAGCGGGTTTTGTGATGATTGGTTTGGTAGCGAATACTGACGCAGGCTACTCCAGCGTTATCTTTTATCTGCTGATTTATCTCTTTATGAACCTCGGCGCATTCACTTGTGTCATTCTCTTCTCTCTCCGCACCGGAACGGATCAAATTGCTGAGTACGCAGGTCTCTATCAGAAAGATCCTCTGCTTACCCTTGGCTTAAGTGTTTGTCTCTTATCCCTCGGTGGTATTCCACCCTTGGCTGGTTTCTTCGGCAAGATTTATCTCTTCTGGGCTGGCTGGCAAGCAGGTCTTTATTGGCTGGTTCTTCTTGGTCTCCTCACCAGTGTTGTCTCCATTTACTACTACATCCGCGTCATTAAGATGATGGTTGTAAAAGAGCCTCAGGAAATGTCTGATTCTGTACGAAACTACCCAGAAGTTACTTGGACAGCAGTGGGAATGAGACCGTTACAAGTAGGTTTGATTTTTGCGGTAGTTGTCACGTCTCTTGCGGGTATTTTGTCTAATCCTCTCTTCATCATTGCGGATAGCTCTGTAACCAGTACGCCCATGCTCCAAGCAGCGATTCACCCCACCGAAGTTGTGGCTGATGAGTCTGTCGAGCTAACGGAAGAAGTCGGTGAGAAGGTGGCGATCGCCAACAACTAATTTTTTCATTCCAGCCGAAAACTAAACTTTTTTTACTGGCTTAACCAAATCGCAAATTGCCCTCTTCATAATCGAAGAGGGTTTTTGATTGGGAAAATTATCTGTAATTTCTGTGAGCCATGCCAAAAACAGTATTTGTCTGCTGCCACCAAACTTGCCCAAAACAAGGGGCAATAGAGATTTTACGGGAATTTCAAAAGTACGAAAATGACGAAATCATCGTTGTTCGTAGCGGTTGTCTCGGTGAGTGCGGCAGTGGCCCAATGGTAAAGGTAATGCCCGATAAAGCTTGGTATAACAATGTCCAAGTTCAACATGTAAAGGCGATCGCCGAGCAACATCTCCAGCGAGGTAAACCCGTCAAAAATTTGCTCTACTGGAAATATCACGAACAAAAAAACTATGTAACCATTTGGATCAGTATTTTCCTTGGATTTTGGGCAAGCATTATCCTGATTTTCTGGTTACTGGCCAGCCACACATCCTTAAGTTTTGGTTTGTAAAATCGTCAAAGTTGGCATCCGAAAAGTATCTGTTGGCTCAATGATTCGTAATTTCTCGGAACCTTTGCCCTACCTATAATTGCGATATCTTTAGCTGCGACATCTTGCTATTATGCCTAACGCCCAATCCCTCATGGAACTTGCCCGTGAAGCCCATGAGTCGGTGATTATTCACTACAAAGGTCATCCTGTGGGCACGATCGCCGCCAAGGATACCAATGCTCCGAACCTTAATTACGATCAATGCTTTACGCGGGATTTTGCGGTTTCGGCATTTGCCTTTTTGATGGAGGGCAAAACAGAGATTGTCCGCAACTTTTTAAAACTTACCCTCGCGCTCCAAAATCACGAGCGACAGCTAGATTGTTTTAAACCTGGAACAGGCTTAATGCCCGCGAGTTTTAAAATTGAAACTTGTGATGGCAAAGAAAGAATTATTCCTGATTTTGGGGAACAGGCGATCGCCAGAGTTACGCCAGTGGATTCCTGCTTATGGTGGCTTCTTTTATTACGAGCCTATGTCAAAAAAACAGGTGATACCGAGCTTGCCCACAGCCGAGAGTTTCAACAGGGTATTCAACAAATTTTAGAGCTATGTTTACGGACAAGATTTGATTTATTTCCGACCCTTTTAGTACCTGACGGTGCATTTATGATTGACCGCCGCATGGGCGTCTACGGCTATCCCCTAGAGATTCAGGTTTTATTTTATGCCGCCTTACGAGCCTCAAGGGAATTACTAATACCCACCGATAAAACAAGTAAAGATTTTATTGAAGCAGCGACAGAAAGAACGAGCCAACTAATGTACCATTTGCGGACTTACTATTGGCTAAATCTAGATCGGTTGCAAGAAATTTATCGTTTTCATGTGGAAGAATTTGGCTCAAGTGTTGATAACTGGCTTAATATTTATCCCGAATCAATTCCCAATTGGTTAACGGAATGGTTACCTTCAGAAGGGGGGTATTTTGTCGGTAATTTAGGGCCTGCCCGTATGGATTTCCGCTTCTTTTCCCAAGGTAATTTGTTGGCAATTATTACCAGCCTCGCGGATGAGCAACAGTCCAAAGATATTCTTTCCGTGATTGAACAGCGCTGGGATGATTTGGTCGCCATGATGCCGATGAAAGTCTGTTACCCAGCTATTGAAGGACGCGATTGGCAAACGACGACAGGCTGGGATCGCAAAAATTTGCCTTGGTCTTATCACAATGCTGGTAGTTGGCCGATGTTACTTTGGCTCCTCGCGGCGGCAGCACAAAAGATGAATAAACCCGAACTCGCTCGCAAAGCGGTGGCGATCGCCGGACAAACTCTAGCCGATGACAACTGGCCGGAATATTACGACGGTAAGCAAGGCAGACTGATCGGTCGCGAAGCGAGAAAATGCCAAACATGGACGATCGCCGGATACCTCTCGGCAAATTATTTCCTTGATAATCCCAGTAATCTCGATTTGCTCTGTTTTGAGGAAGAGGCGATCGCCCTCACCTGCGAGCTTAACCCCAAACAAATGGACGGCTATACTGAGCTGGAATTATTCGGCTGAAATATCGTTCTCGATAATGCCGCCACCGAGAACCTTTTCGCCGTCATAGAGCACAGCAGCTTGTCCAGGCGTAATGCCAAATTGCGGTTCATCAAAAACGAGCTTGAGGCGGCCTGCTTCTAAAGGAATCACATTTACAGGAACTGCTTTGCTGCGATAGCGAACTTGTACTTCTGCTCGAATGGGCGCGCTAATCGGTGCAATCGATACCCAATTCATCCGATTTACTGAGCACTCATCTTTCCCGGCGCGATCACGGGTACTGACAATAACGCGGTTCATCACATTATCCAGTTTGACGACGTAAAGTGGCTCCGGCGCTGCAATGCCTAATCCCTTCCGTTGCCCAATGGTGTAATGGTGAATGCCTGTGTGCTTCCCTAAAACTTTGCCATCAAGATCAACGATATCTCCTTCCTTTTGGTCGATATACTTATCCAGAAAAGTTTTCATGGAGCCGTGGGCTTCGATCAGGCATAAATCTTGGCTTTCAGGTTTTTTCGCCGTCGATAATTTCATTTCCTCAGCGATTTCACGGGTGTAATCTTTGGTGTATTCACCCAAGGGAAAGAGCGTGCCCGCCAACATATCTTGGGTGAGGTCGTAGAGAAAATAAGACTGATCTTTATTGCGATCTACGGCGCGGAGTAATTCATAACGTCCAGTTTCTTCGTTGTGGCGAATTTTTGCATAATGCCCTGTGGCAATTTTATCGATGCCCAGCTCTTCCTTTGCCCACTGCAACATCGGCCCAAATTTCACCATACGATTACATTGGGAACAGGGCAATGGCGTTACACCAGATTCGTAGCCCGTGACTAAATAATCAACAATATATTTCTGAAACAGATCGCGGCTGTCTACCACATGGTGGGTAATGCCGAGCTGTTCACAAATATCGGCAGCATCTACCATGCCTTCGGAGCAACATTGCCCCTTACCTTTCATGAGCCAGAGCGTTACGCCCTCCACTTCATATCCTTGACGGTGGAGAATACCTGCTGTGACGGAGCTATCTACGCCCCCTGATAAACCGACAGCAACTTTACTCATGGCTCTTGTGTGATTTGTAAAAAAATTCAAAGGTAATGCATCATTGTACCGATGTTTTTTCTAAATCGGTCAGCAATTTTCTATAGTCTCGGCAAAATCTTGGGTAAGAGTTGACTGGGCACTTCTGATAGAGCTTGGTTTTGGGCGACAATGCCTCCTTGCTCGTACAGGGCGCGCACACCACCAATCAGGTAGCTGAGGGTGTCTTCGTAGGTTGGGAAGTCTTCGGTTTGCTTGCTGAGACTGAGGCTGTGGGACTTAATCGCTGTTTGTAGATGTTCAATTTTTGCGTCAGATTCGAGGGACGAAATGATTTCGGTCGCCAGCTGGTAATGGATAAGACCCATATTATTTAGGGTTTCTAGGACATCAAACTCTACAGGGATGGCTGGTTCTTCACGGCTAAGGAGATGGGCTAGGCTAATGGCAACTTCGTAGCTGGCGATCGCCTGTTCGAGGATTTCTTGCCATTGGCTTGCGTCTTGGGTGAGATAAACGCTGAGTTGCCAATAGCTGGTGCCGAGGTTGTTGTGGGTGGAGGCGCAACCGACGGGATTCGTTTCGGGCGTCCGGTATTCGAGGGCTGCTTGGTAAGAGGCGATCGCCACCTGTAAACAACTGACTGGGTCTTGGTGTTGGGAAAGATTGAGATAAGCCGTACCGAGATTATTTTGCATCATTGCCCAGTTACTCGGTTCATCAGCTTTCGAGAGATATTTCAGGGCGGACTCGTAGCAGCTAATGGCTCCCTGGAGATGTTGGGGCGCATTTTCCTGTTGGGCGAGATGCCAGTACACCGTACCCAGATTATTTTGGGTTGAGACGTAACGGAGAGCATCTGTTTCGGGCGAGCGATATTGTAAGGCGGCTTCGTAGGCTTCTACGGCTTGGTGTAATGGGGCAACACTGCCTTGGGTATAGGCGAGATCACTGTAAACAGCTCCCAGATTGTTTTGAACCATCGCATAAAATTCTGGTTCTGGAGCATCGGCGACGGCTTCAAGGGCTTGTTGGTAATAGGTAATCGATTGCTCTAGGTGAGTTTGTTTGGTGGGATTATCTGTTTCTTGCCGCGCCAAGAGCCACGTGAAATTGCCAATATCGTTATACAAATCTCCTAGTCGGCGATCGCCCGGCTCTAGGTAACCAAATAACTTTTCGTAGCTTTCGATAGCGAGTTTTAAGGCCACCACACTGGTATCACCGCCGTGGATCGTCTCGCGATATTGTTGCGAAACCTGCCATGCTTCCTGATCAGAGGTGACATTTTCTGGCAGCGTTAAGCTGGGTGACTCTGATGTGCGGAAATATTGGTCGAAAAACTGTTGCTCTTGGGCAGGGAAAAAGCGTTCTGGCTTCGGTAAATCGTAAAGTTTAACGGGAGTTGGCTCCCCATGAAACTCAAATAAACCTGTCCGCCATTGCCAAAATTCCGGCACTGATTCCATAATGCTGTTCATCCATGGGCGCGGCAGCCACAGCAGTAAATTAAAATCCATTTTCGGCACATAGGCATCGGCGATAAATTTCAGATGTTTTAAAAAACGCCGTTGTTGCTGGCTCGATTGCAACGTTAAATGTTCAATACCTGTCAGGGCAAAAGTTGGTGGTTTGTGGGGATTAACGGTTTGTTGATGTTCCTTTAGCCACTGGGATATCGCTAAGAGGGGATTGAGTTCTGGATTTTTTTCATCAAGGGCAATCCCGATGAGGGCGTGGTCTTCTGCCGTATTTTGGGGATGCTGCTCACTCAGACGCTCCATCAGGCGATCGCGCCAATAGCGATTATCACAAACCGCCACCCAAATTTGTCGCCGCAGCCCAAGGGATAAACCTTGCGCCAGTTGCTGATAAGTCTGTTGATTGCGATACAGCTCTGGAGGAATCACGCTACTTTTTAGTTGTAGAGAATAGTTTTTAAGGGATTACTTTTGTAGTCACAGGTTTTGAGCCCGTTCCGGATATAACCAGTCGACTGTTATTGAGTTGACCAATGGCACGACTACCAGTGAGCGTTAAGCGTGGATCCGTTTGCTCATAGACAACATTGCCGAGGGCAACCACCCGTTGGGTTTCTAAATTCCAATCTACCTTACCTGCCTGTAACGTTGATGGCGGCTTTTTTCCCACCCCTCGCACAGCACCAACTAGCTGCACATCTTGGGTTTCGAGGTTAAATTGACCTGACTGGCCACGAAATTGGACTTGTTCTTCTTTGTGGGTAATTTGTACCGATTTTTTGCCGACAATAATGCCTTCTTCCATATCCCAAAAAGCTTCACCGCTTGCAAACTGTGCTTCTGGTTTGAGATTATTTAATAGAACATCTTCGGAAACGGTGACTTCTTGATCGGCAATGCGCACTTCTGCTTCTTTAGCTTGCAGGCGTGTGGTGATTTCTTCTTCGGTATATTGCTGAACCTCTAGGCCGTCTTCGGCAGTCACGACATCTTCTTCAAACTGCCAAATAATTTGCTCGCTGATAATGCGTAAAGCGGGTTCAACGGTCAGAGCATCAACTTCTTCCGTTAGCTCTAGCTCGGAACGATCAATGAAGTATTGAGCCTTGGTTGCTGTAAATTGTCCGTTGGGATATTTCCCTTGCAGCTCAGAATCAATGATTAATAAATAGTTTTCTGGTTGCCACTCGGCTAATTCTGTTTCAAATACTGCGCCAGTACGATTGTCGGTGACAATAATGTTTGTTTCGAGAATGACGCGATCGCCATCATTAATCACCTGCCCGGCATCGGCTTGAAGACTAAGGATGACCTCACCGTCTTCATACAAATTGCCGATGATACCTGTCACTGCTGCCACTTTACGATCTTGGCTGTAGATGGCTTCTTCTGTTTGGAGTCGCCATAAAAGCTCACCGTCAGTATCGGATTGCTCCAAGACCGCATTGGCAACAACGAGGCGATTCTCTGTGCTGACTTCAACGATATCTTCCGGTTCTGAGGGTGACGGTGCATTACCAAAACCACAACTGTAGGTTGTCGCACCAAGGGTAAAGATTAGGACATAACCCAATAGCTTTTGGGGCGATCGCCACCATAACCACTGAAAAGATCTGTGTTGAAAATGAGAGTGCACTACTTGCCTCGCCTATTCATGACTGGGAAGCTCTAGGGAAGAGCCGTTGCCACTTTCTTTTTTCCGTTCGATAGGGGGAATCTGGGGAGGATGGTTTTGTTCGCGGTGGAACTTTTGAATGTCCGTTTGAATTTGCTCTAGATCGATATAACGATCCGCCACATTAATCAAACTATCGCTCGTCATTGAGCGCAAACTCACGACTTCAACCCGTGCCCCACGATAACTAACCGCATCGACAGCATAGGCTAAATCCCCATCGCCACTCACCAGCACAGCAGTGTCGTAGGAGCCGACGAGAGCCATCATGTCTACAGCAATCTCTACATCGAGATTTGCTTTTTTAGAACCATCAGGCAATTGCACCAAGTCCTTGGCGATGACGCGATAGCCATTACGACGCATCCACAATAAAAAACCTTGTTGTTTTTCATTGGCACGATCAACTCCTGTATAGAAGAACGATCTAAGGAGCCGAGAACCGCCCGTAAGGCGATACAAAAGTTTGCTGTAGTCGATCTCGATGCCTAGCTGTAGCGCTGCATAAAACAAATTTGAGCCATCGATAAAGATCGCTACACGACCTCGATTTTCCAATACCTGTTCAGGGGAGAAAACCGGATCGCTACCAAAGTGATCCAGCATTTTTCGTTATGCCTCTCAAAGAATTTATTAAAGGAGTGTTTTTTATAAAACGAAATTTATATTAAAGATTGGGTTTCCCCGATAATTAAGCTTACTGAGAAAGCTGGATTTTCGTCAAAATTTTTATAATTCCCTCGGAGTTAGGCGATCGCCCCACTGGCAGAACGAAGATTTACTCACTCTATTCAGGAATCTCAATGCGACTGAAAATAGGCTTTCCTTTAGATAATGTCCGGTCTGACCAAGAGATTCCCCACTGACTATGATTTGTAAAGGAATATTGCTGAGTGAGCGTTTTGGTGTCATTAAAGTCAGCGTCGAAACCGAGTTGTTGATAAATATCACTACTCAGATTGGGGATGATCGGCGAGAGTAAATAGCCAGCCAGACGCACGGATTCGAGAATGCTAAATAAAATTTCCTCGACTTGAGCCTGTTCACCAGCTTTAAACAGCTTCCAAGGGGCACTCTCGTCAATATACTTATTGCAGGCTTGAATGATCTCTAGAGCTGCGACACAAGCACTAGAAAGACTGAGGTTTTCGTAGTGGGTTGTAATGCGATCACCAAGATCTTTACCAAGGGCTTTCAGGGGATGATCATCGGCGATGGTTTGTAGATCAAGCTGGGGAATTTCGCTTTTACAGTATTTCTTGAGCATCCCCAAGGTGCGGTTCAACAGATTACCGAGGTCATTAGCGAGATCGGCATTAACGGTATTGATAAAGCGAGTTTCATTAAAATCACCATCTTTGCCAAGTTCGACTTCCTTAATGAAGTAGTAACGCAAGGCATCAGACCCATATTTCTCAACCAACTCAACAGGATCAATAGTATTGCCGAGACTTTTGCCCATCTTGAGACCATTTTTGGTGAGAAAGCCGTGACCAAACACCCGACCGGGCAAGGGCAACTCGGCAGACATCAGCATTGCGGGCCAATACACGGCGTGGAAACGCAGGATATCTTTGCCGATGAGATGGACATTAATCGGCCAAAACTTGGCGATCGCCTGTTCTAGGGTGACATCATCGTCTTCTTCGAGGAGCGCCGTCACGTAACCAAGGAGCGCATCAAACCAAACATAAATCGTGTGGTCAGCATCGGTAGGCACAGGAAAGCCCCAATCGAGATTAATCCGGGAAATCGAAAAGTCCTTCAGACCTTGTTTAACAAAATTGAGAACTTCATTACGGCGACTGGCAGGCTGAATAAACTCAGGATTTGCTTCGTATAGGGCTTCGAGTTGCTCCTGATATTTCGACAAGCGGAAAAAATAATTTTGTTCGTCACGCCACTCAGCTTTTTTGTTCGTATGAATGGCGCAATGGTGGTCTTCGATGAGGTCTTTTTCTTCTTTAAATTCTTCACAAGCAACGCAATACCAACCCTGCTGCTGATCGAGATAGATGTCGCCTTTATCCCAAACTTTACTGAAAAACTCTTCAACAATTTTTTCGTGATTGGGCGCTGTGGTACGGCTAAAGCGGTCGTACTGAATATTGTATTTTTCCCACAGCTCCTTAAAGCTACCAATGATACGATCGCAGTGAACTTGGGGTTCTACGCCAGCTTCTTCGGCGGTGCGCTGGATTTTTTGACCATGCTCATCTGTACCTGTGATTAAGAGGACTTCTTCACCCTTTAAACGATGAAAGCGGGCGATCGCATCGGCAGCCATTGTGGTGTATGCACTGCCCATGTGGGGCAAGCCATTAACGTAATACAGCGGCGTGGTAATCGAAAAACGTGCGGGGGAAGTCATAAATTAACGGCGATCGCCTAGGAAAAATCACAGAAAAATCAAGGGTAGCAGGCTATCCACTTCAAAGAAAAGAGAAACCTGCTGCATCTTTAGCAAAGCTTATTTCACAAAGATTGTCGTCTACCTCTTTCCCTGATTCTCCAGAATCTCTGGTAAAGGGCACAAATCAAGCTTCTACAAATCTGGAGAAGAAACCTGCTTATAAACGTAGGTTGCTAGCCATACCGCTAAAAAGCCTAACAAACCGTAGATCATCATCGCAATGAGCAAATTGATATCGAAAATATTTTGACCAATGGTCGCATCGGTACTTTCTACAGGGCTAATAAATAATGTCGAAAATGGCGTCACAAATGGTGCCGACAAGCCGTAAATCGATTTCGCGAAAAGATTATCGGGATTTGCCCCAGACAAACGTAGGAAAAAGCGTAGCGCCAGCAGTACCTCAAGGAAACCAACCAAAAAGTAAATACTGTTTCTTATCCGAAAAAAGAACATGCGTTGTTGCCTAGCCCGAACCTTTGCTTCTTCACGCTTAAGGCGCTGAGCTTCACGGGATGATGTCGCAGCATTTTTTCGGGAAGGGGGCGATGGCTGATTCGGATCTGGGTCAGAGTCAGGGATATTTTTTGGCGAGTTGCTCATGTTCTTTGCCTCGTGATCGCAGTACTGAAATCACAGTAATTATAGGGCTGCAACGTTTCCGGCAAATCCATCTATGTGATGACCATACTTGTAGTCTTGGGTCGTAAAAAAGATATGGCGATCGCCTTTTTTTCTCTATATATCCCCAATTTCTCTAAGCTTTTTTGCCAACAGATTTTAGATATTCTGTATTAACGCCAGACTCGCGAACGAGGGCCAGCTTTCCTGTACGAGCAACTTCGATAATGCCGAACTTTTCGAGCATCTGGAGAATTGCGACCATTTTGCCGGGGTCACCAACAACCTGAACTGTGACTGTCGCTTCAGAAATATCGACAATGCGCGCCCGGAAGACCTGTACTAGCTGCATCACCTCAGAGCGCTGGTTGGCATCGGCATTTACTTTAACCAACATCAGTTCCCGTTCGACACAGGGTTTAACCGTTACGTCATTCACTTCACGCACATGGATGAGTTTATTTAGCTGGGCAGAGACCTGTTCAATTTCTTTCTCGTCACAGGGAACCACCATTGTGATGCGGGAAATACCCTCTTTCTCTGCTGGCCCCACGGCAAGGCTTTCGATATTGAAGCCACGGCGGGCAAACAGTCCGGCAATACGTGTCAAAACGCCGGCTTCGTCTTCTACTAAAACTGAGAGGGTGTGCTTCATCATGGGCGGGAACAGTCGTCGGGGCGAATAAAATCAAAGGCATATCTTACTACAGCAGGTCTATCTCCCCTAACCACTGGGTAAATAATTGATACACGAGGTCTGGGGCTTCATCGTGGGGACAATGCCCTAGGTTCGGCAAAATTTTGAGAGTAATGTCTGGATTTGTCTTTGCTAAGGTCGGGGCGATCGCCACGGGGACAAAACGATCTTTTTCACCCCAGAGCATCAAAACTGGACAGCGAATCTTGGGTAAAACCTGTTTCATTGGTGGGCAAAATTCCGGGCGGCTCACACGGCGACTAAGGGCGATAAACGCATCTACTGCCCCAAAATCTGCTGTTGGCGCTTCGATAATATCGATGAGTTCTTCTTCCAAATCATTAAGGGAAGGATATGCCAGCTTAAGCCAATTTTTTAGGACACCACGCTGGCGTAGAAAGTTAAATAAACGGCGGATTAACCATGGGCGCATTGTCGCCTGTTCAATTCTGCCGACAACAGGACGTAAAGGAGCTGGAATCATTTCTTGCCGTTGCGCCACATCAGGCACACTCAAAAGGGCGATCGCCTGCACGTTTTCTGGATGTTGATAAGCTGCCACTGCCGCCACTAG
>CAZXBK010000058.1:0-22753 GCA_964638765.1 uncultured Synechococcus sp.
GGAAAGTGAAAATGGTTTTATCGGGTTGGGACTCAGCCCTGTACTGAAGCAGATCGACGAAACTTGTAAATTGACCAAACATGTACGCCTTAGCAACTCCTGCGAATTGAAATTCTGAACCCCGTATCCTAGCAGCTTGCGCGGATAACGTCCGGTTTTACAGCCTAGTTAACCATATTAAACCTTGAGTCACCTGTTCATGGGCAATTCACGGGAATCATTCCTCTGAATTGATGGTAGGCAAGAGTCTGGATCACTAACTATTTTATTGAGGCTAAATCGGCTCTGCCGTGAATGAACCCGCATTAGGCAGGAATGCGTCCTGCAAAACGTCAAACTCAAAATTACTCTACGCAAAATGTCACGTTTTTTTTGATAAACAGCAATCTAGTGGCGATCCCTTCGACAAAACCCATCGTCAAGGTAAATATCAAATAATTATCGTCGATTTAACCTTCAATGTAATGCCCGGCGATCGCCAGAAATACCAGCCGTAGATATTGGTAATGATTGGGAGAAACCAACCTTTGCCAAAGACCTAAAGACTACAATAAAGAGATGAAACCTATGGCCATTTAGACTTGGATCTAAGTAGCTCACTCGTTCAAGTGAATTTAGAGATCGCAAGCTGATATTTTGGGAAATCTTACAGACTGCCCAGTTAGGTACGACCACGCGAAATATCGTTAGGAAAATGTGCAAATTAGTGGACGAAAATAGGAAAGAATTTTCATATCTATCTTTCTAACTTAAGACAGTTCTCTAAATAAGGTATTTTTGCGGGTATGCCAATCAATGAAGAAAACCGACTACTAAAGACTAAAAAATCAGTCATTGGGTGGACTCTATCTCATACCTGCATGGGTCGTTAATCAGATGCCATAGTCGTTAACATCTTAATAATTAAGAAAATATAAAGCTAGCCATTATGTCTAGTGATGCAATCAGTCTCTATTAAATCAACATTGGTAAAAAAAATACGCGATTTGCGGAGCAAAAAGCTATGGGCAGCAAACATTTAGATCACAAAGTGCAAGTTTTAGTTGTTGAAGACAGCGATATCAACCGTTTAATGTTGGTGAAACAGTTAAGGTTTATTGGCTGCAACGCAGTGGCAGTCAACAATGGACAACAGGCTGTGGAGTATTGCCAAAATCATTCTGTCGATATGATATTAATGGATTGTTTGATGCCAGTTTTGGATGGCTACCAAGCAACGACAATTATTCGGCAACATTCATCACGGCGTAGCTACGATACACCAGTAATTATTGGTTTGACAGCCTGCGCTATGGTTGGCGATCGCCAGAAGTGTTTAGCGGCAGGGATGAATGATTATTTGGCTAAACCTGCCTTTGTCAAGGATTTGAAGGCTGTCCTATATAAGTGGTCACAACCTGTTGCAGTTTAAGGTCTTGTTTGCTGGTGATTAAACTCTGTTTGCTGGTGATTAAACTCTAAATAGACATGGTTCGCCACCGAAATTTGACTCAAGATTAATACATTAATATTAAGTATCTACAGTTTTATGCCTGTTGGGTAGCGAGCCACTGCATCACTCGTCCATTAACTAAATCCGGCGCTTCATCTTGGGGACAATGACCTGCACCTTCAAGGGGAATAAATTCGATTTCGGGATATTGCTTCACCATTTTCTGGCCAAGGGCGATCGGCTCCCAAGGATCTTCTGTTCCCCACATCACAACCGCTGGACAGGGCAATAACGGTAACAAATCGTCCGGTAGTGCCCCTTGGGAATAGCTAATAAATGCCAGAAAAACTTCTACTGCACCTTTGTCTTTAGCTGGGGTGAGTAGAATCTCTATAAGTTCATCGGTAATGGCAGAGGTATCGTTGTATGCCTGAGACAGGACATTACGAATCGCTTTGGGGCGGGCAATTTGCCGAAAAAAGAGTTTGCCTAATGGGGTTTTTGTAAGGATTTTCTGAAAGATTGGAACTCCCCACCGCTGGTAAAAAGGGGACTTTGCCAAATTTTTTTCGTGGAAGAGGCGCAGGGAAAAATTGAGAGAAACAATGCCTTTGACCCATTCTGGATAACTGACTGCAGTTTGCATCGCCGCAACGCAGCCGATGGAGTTGGCAACGAGAAAAGTGGGTTCGCCAACGACTTCTTCACAAAAGGCTTGGATTTGGGCTGCCCAAGTATCAAAGGTATAGTCTGCTTCTGTGTAAGGGGCTGGTTTCGCTGATTTGCCGAAGCCCAATAAGTCAATGGCAAAGCAACGGTAATGTTCCCCTAAAACAGGCAAGTTTTTGCGCCAGTGTCCGACTGATGCGCCGAAGCCGTGGATCATGACAATAGGCGTACCTTGGTTGCCACAGGAGCGATAGTTGATATTAAAGCCTCGCCATTGCCATGTTTTGTCGGTGGTTACTTCTGTCGCAGTGATGGTCATAGCGGCGCTGGATGATGAAAATATCTAAGAAATTTTGGTCGTTGTTTGGTTATAGGGCGATCGCCCCTAAAAAAACAAGGCAAATTTGAAAGATTTTAGTCAGGGGAATGGTGATGATCGCAACTGTGGGGCACTGGGTCGTAGCCACCCTCAGCAAAGGGATGACACCGCAAAATTCGCTTAATCGCAAGCCAAGTCCCCCGCCACACACCGTGCAGTTCCACGGCATCTAAAGCATATTGGGAGCAGGTGGGCTGAAACCGACAGCTCGGCGGAAACAGCGGCGAAATGAGGGCACGGTAGCCATGGATTAGACCCAGTGCAATTTTTTTCATTGTGAGTTTTTGGCGAATAAATTAGGAGGCGATCGCCTGTTTTTCGAGGACGACTGGAGACTGGGTTGCTTCAGCGACAATACGACGGAATTCCTCACCTTCGATAGTTTCCTGCTCAATGAGCTGGTCTACGATTTTGTCGAGTAAATTGCGATTTTCGCGAATAATTTGTTTTGCATTTTCGTAGGCTTCCGAGACAATTTTGCGGATTTCTTCGTCGATCGCCCCAGCAATTTTTTCAGAATAATCCGGCCGTTGAGTTGTCCAGTCATTGCGCAGAAAAACCTCACCAGTGTTGCCTTCTAGAGCAAATTGACCCAGCTCAGACATGCCCAGCTTAGTGACCATCCGCCGTGCGAGTTTCGTGACCTGTTGAATATCTTGGCTTGCACCGTTGGTCACTTCATCCGCCCCAAAAATCACATCTTCAGCAGCACGACCGCCTAATGCTGATTCAATCACTGCCAAAATCTGTTTACGGCTCTCTAAGCCTAATTCTTCATCAGGTAAGTACCATGCTGTGCCAAGGGTACGTCCACGGGGAATCAATGTCACTTTTGCCAAAGGGTCATGGTTTGGATTTAGAGTTGCGATGAGGGCATGACCAACTTCGTGGTAGGCAACCAAACGTTTTTTCTTGCTATCAGCGACGGGATTGCCTTCCATTCCAACAATCACACGATCGATCGCCTCATTAATCTCCGGCATCGAAATTGTTTCTTTACGACGACGTACAGCTAAAATTGCCGCCTCATTGAGTAAATTCGCTAAGTCTGCCCCAGAAAAACCGGGAGTACGACGGGAAATAACTGTGAGGTCGATATCGTCATCTACTTTTTTGTCGCGGGCATGAACCTCAAGAATTGCCAAGCGACCATTGTGATCGGGGTAATCCACAGTTACTTGACGATCAAAACGACCGGGACGCAGGAGCGCTTTGTCCAAAACATCAGGGCGGTTTGTCGCAGCAATGACAATTACGCCGGAGTTGGTTTCAAAACCATCCATTTCCGTCAGGAGTTGGTTTAAAGTTTGTTCGCGCTCGTCGTTACCACCGCCAATGCCAGCACCCCGTTGGCGACCGACGGCATCAATTTCATCGATAAAGACGAGGCAAGGAGCATTTTCTTGGGCTTTACGGAATAAGTCCCGTACCCGCGATGCGCCAACCCCGACAAACATTTCGACAAATTCGGAACCAGAAATACTAAAAAACGGTACACCTGCCTCACCGGCGATCGCCTTAGCGAGGAGTGTTTTACCCGTACCGGGAGGGCCAATAAGGAGCATGCCGCGGGGAATGTTTGCACCGATCGCCGTAAATTTGTTGGGTTCTTTGAGGAAAGTTACGACTTCGGATAGCTCTTCTTTTGCTTCCTCAACGCCAGCCACATCGTCAAACATGACACCCGTTTCCGCTTCCATCTGGAATCTGGCTCGGGACTTGCCGAAGCTCATGGCGTTATTTTGGGCACTAGCGGAGCGTCGGATAATCATGGCTAGACCGCCGACCAGCACGAAGATTAAAAGTAGGTTTGTAAAGAGGGCGATCGCCACCGAATTATCTTGGGACGGCACCACCTCAAAATCGACGTTGTTGTCCTTCAGTGCATCTAATAATTCTTGATTGTTGTTGAGCAGTTGAATCGTTTCTGCTTCCTCTTCCGTTTGACCCTTCAGCGTCACTGTCGCTGTATTCGTCTCTGGGTCAAGGACAAATCTTTCGACTCGCTCTCGCTCTACTTTACCGAGCAATTCGCCGTAGGTTAACCCCTGTTCTTCTTCCGCATTTTGGGCGATCGCCGGAGCACCTAAAAGGAGTGCTTGACCTAAAAGGAGTCCTACTAAACTTGCTCGCCATCTAAATCCACCTTGTGCGGGCTTGGGTTTACGATTTTTGTGTTGACGGTGATAGTAGTTTTTCATGTTCGAGCAAGACGACAAATATCTTTTACCTATTGTAAGGTTTGCACCAAAAAATAGGCAGAATCAGGTTTCTTCCGTTGAACACCGCAGTTCTCGGCCATGTTTAACCTGCTGAGGGGAGTTGATTTTGCTGACTGGAACTCTCAGAATTTGTTGCGGTCTTCTCGGCTCTATCTTTGTAGAGGCAAGAACCATTAGCGGGTGTGGTGCTCATCGCAAATCTGGTTGGGAAAGGCGAGAAATCGCCATCGTGGATGGAGTGCATCTACATCGCCACAGTTGTCGGCCATATGGGAGAGTGAGCGTAGATAATTATTTAGCTAAGGGTACTGTGTGGGTAAGTGAGCACTATATTGAATCTGGTAGTCAAGGCTGAAACATGTAGGGCATTTTTATATTATTTAAGATGCAATTTGAAGCACACAAGTAGGCTTTAAAGCTATTTCTAATAAATGAAATCTCAGGATTAGGGTTAATTATTAAAACTAAAGCAGTATGGCAGATTTACTTACATATCTTCAGCCTATTGGCATTGATATTCTTACCCTTGTGGTTCAGATAATTGTTTTTTTAGCAATTATTTTTATTGTCCGCTACATCGTCCTAAATACATTAAAACGGCTATCCCAGTGGTTTAATCCCCAGTCTGAATTCAATCCTTTGGGGATTACCAAGATTGTTTTTCAGAAGGGCTTGAAGATCATCGTCTTCGTTGGCATTGGCTTTATCTTTATTGTCAACGGTTATCTGCTTTACACTGGCGAATCGGTCTTTACCTACATGAAAGATTTGGTCTCTGGTGTACCTAGAGATCAGTGGCAGTCCTTCGGTCTTGGCATTGTTAAAAGTATTCTTTTGCTATTACTAACGGCTTTAATTGTTGCTTCGTTACGACCTTGGTCAAGGCGGTTAGGCGATCGCCTCAAAAAATGGCAAAGCAATGCAGCGAATGAAGAGAGCATCAATAAACTCTTGTGGGCGGGGGAGCTGAGCCTTGAGACTGGGTTATGGCTATTGGCTCTGGTTTTATGTCTCGAATTTTTGTTTTTACCAGATGCTGTAATTTCTTATTTTTACTTTGCTTTAGAGTGCTATTTGCTGGTTTGTTTGGGCGTGATTTGTGTCTATGGCATCTTTGCGCTGATCGATACCCTTGATGTTTCGGCTGATGACTACATCGCTGAGCATCCCAAATCATTGTTGCGGTTCTACCCCCGCTTTCGCTATCTAATCGGCCTGACAAAACGCTGTTTAGAATATGCAGTCTATGTGGCGATCGCCGGCTTGATTTGTGTGCAATTGTCTTGGGTGAAATCCTTTGCCATTTACGCCGTTACGATTAATCAAATCATTGCCATTATTTTAGGCGCGGGTATTTGCATTGAGCTGGCGAATACGATTATCGAGGGCTTTCTTCTACGTTCTCGTAACCTCGACCCCTTTCAACGGCGGCGGCGTTTAACCTTTGTTCCCCTCATCCAAAATACCGTCCGCTATCTCGTTTATTTTGGCGCTGGGGTTGCTATCCTCCATGTCGTGAATATCGACCCGACGCCTGTACTGGCTGGTGCCGGAATTATTGGCTTAGCAGTAGGCTTGGGTGCCCAAGAGCTCATTAATGATTTGGTCAATGGCTTCACAATTTTGCTGCAAAACTATTATCTCGTCGGTGATTTTGTTGAAACAGACACGGCGGCTGGGGTTGTCGAAGCGATGGATTTACGCGTGACCCGTTTCCGATCGCCGGAAGGACGGTTACATATTGTGCGTAACGGCGACATTAAAACGATTGTGAACTATTCCAAAGAGTATGTTTACGCCGTCGTTCATGTGGGCGTTGATTATGATTCAAATTTAGACCATGTGTATGGCGTGCTTGAGGCTGTCGGTAAACAAGTTAAAGAGCTTCACCCTGACGTTTTAGAGCCGACTCGCATTGACGGTCTGGATAATTTCTCTGAATCGGAACTGACAATTCGCACATCGACCAAGGTTAAGCCGGGAAAACATTTGCCTGTGCAGCGTTTAGTACGAAAACTGATAAAAGAAGCCTTTGATCGGGAAAATGTGGAGATTCCTTTTGCACGGCGGGTTTTAATCCTGAAAAATCAAACTACCGATGATCAAATGAAAGAGATCGAAGACCTGACGGATAAATTTGAGGATTAGTTGCAAAATCAGACAATTGTAAAACTGTCATGCACAAATGGCTCAAAATCACTTTAATCCAGTCTAATAAGAGCAGTGAATCATTCAGGAAGGATAAACAACATATGTTTAAGACTGCTCTACCTCTCAAATGTTTGGCGATCGCCGCAACCACAATCGCGACGAGTTTCGCACCACTACAGAGTGTTCAATCCCAAAGTATTTTTGGCGAAGATGACATCAAACAAGATCAAATGGTTGCTGTCGCTGTGCCCCTCAGATCCGGTAATTTTAACTTACTGGTTGTTGAGCAATTTGAAGGTAAGCGAGCTTGTTGGTCTGAGTCTGGCAACAGTCCAACCATCGTCGATCCTTTACTTCTAAACTTTGTCTTTACCAGTGATTGTCGTCGTAGTACCGATAGTAATGGCTACTCGATGCGCATCAATGGCGAAGATTTAGGTACAAAGTATCTCCTTCAAATTAAGCGTTTTGAAGATAATGCGCGTCTGATTGCAACTCCCAGCGATCGCACCAAACCAGAAATTCTCATTGGTGAAACAAATGGTATTGCCGACGATTATCTAAAGATTGATCTTCTTCCCGGTTGGGAATTTACCCGTCGCACTTACGAAAATAAGCCCCTCGGACACTTCTATTTCTCTTCCGACGGCTCGCAGGTCATCACCCTAGACTCTGGTATTAGTGAAGATCCAGGCCCCGTTGTTGTACAGCCTCCCGTTGACAACACACCTGATGTTCCAGACGTCGTTATCCCGATCGATGATGTGGTGGCGTCTCGCTTTACCGATATCGGTGGCGACATTTATCGCAGTGAAATTGAACAAGCTGTAAATGTTGGCTTTATTGCTGGCTTTAATGACAACACGTTCCGTCCCACTGAATCTCTTACCCGTGAGCAACTGGTATCGATGGCGATCGAAAGCTTAAAGGTTATTCCTGAGAGTAATATCCAGATTTCCAGTCAAGGTGGCTCCTTCCCTGACGTTGCCTCAAACCGTTGGAGTGCAGGCAAAATCGCTTGGGCACAACAAAACAATATTGTTAGCGGTTACAAAGACGGTACTTTCCGCCCCACTCAACAGGTCACCCGTGCAGAACTGATGGCAATTCTCCGTCGCACGGCGGAATATGCCCAGAATGTTCAAGGGAAAGGGACGGTTCTCCCAACGCGTAATGCAGCTTTCTCCTTCGTCGACCTAAATGGTCACTGGGCAAGTGATCTAACAAGTCAAATGTCTGCGTACTGTAATGCTGCAACGCCTTTCCAAGAGAGCGGTGATCGCTTCTTACCGGATACACCTTCCCAGCGTAACTATGCGGCGGCGGCAACTTTACGGACGATTCGCTGTGCTGTTCAGTAATGGATTAGCCTTGTGACTCAAAGGCGATCGCCTAGAGCCAAAATTTAGCTAAAAAATAACCGGGGTGCTGCAAGTTGCAATATCCCGGTTTCTTTCGTGATGAAAGGTTTGTTTTGTGTAGTGGAAAAAAAATTAGGCGATCGCACAATTACGCTTGTAGCACCAACGCCAAAGCGTCGTGCCGAGTACAAATTTTGTGATTTCTAAACCCCAGTAACAAGCGTGAAGCCAAATCATTGCTGTCGGCATAGTTGGGGTAACGGTCAAGGTTTCCATTTCTAGCCCCCAACCGCTAATTTGTGGTGTCAGAAAATAGGTATATGCCAGTGCGATATTGAGTAAAACACTCGCAATAATTAGGGCATTTAAACCTTGGCGATCGCCGAAACGATTTTGATTTTTAAAAATGACAAATGCTGTCAAAATAATTGCGGCACAGACCAACTCAAGGCGATTAAACACGCCGAATAAAACATAGCCTGCACTAATAAAACCTGTATCTGCCATCATGCCAGTGGAAAAGAGGACGGGCACAATTACAGCATCGAGTAAAAAGGATGCACTAAGCCAAAAACCTAGTACCGCCATCACCACAATATTCCAGTCCACGGATAATATCGGGCGTTTGATTGAAGTATTCATTTCCAATTTGCTACGACCATTTAAAACTTTACGTCTCTAGCTTAGGATTTTCGACTGAGGGAAAACCCGAAACCCGCCAGAATCATATTGTCTGGCAACATTCCTTGATGAAACGCAATATTATTGAGCAAGTTTGCAATGGCTATTTTGAATGGTTTTTGAGGTCGCTCTTTAAGCTGAGTTTTCTGACTCACCAGCGTGATACGAACTGCGTACTAATGGCCCCGAACGCACATGACTGAAACCCATCTCGCGGGCGATCGCCCCTAGCTCTTCAAACTCAGTCGGCGTCCAATATTTCTGCACTGGCAAATGGGCAAGGGAAGGTCTCAGGTATTGACCGAGAGTGAGGCGATCGCAGTTGATTTGCCGCAAATCTTGCATTGCCTCGATGATTTCATCCTTCGTTTCGCCATGACCGAGCATCAAACCTGATTTGGTTGGGATGGCAGCATTAAATTCTTTGACTAGCTCTAGAACTCGCAGCGATCGCCCATATTTTGCGCCGCGCCGCACCTTGTCCTGCAACCGTTTAACCGTTTCAATATTGTGATTAAAGCAAACAGGATTTGCCCGCACCACGGTTTCAACCCGCTCCCGCTGGCTAATTTCTTTTCCTTTGCCGCTCCAAAAATCTGGCGTTAAAACTTCGATTTGTGTGCGGGGATTTTCCTCTCGAATAGCTGCCATGACCTGTACAAACCAATCCGCTCCACCATCAGCCAAATCATCCCGCGCTACCGATGTGAGCACGACATAATTTAAACCGAGTAACCGCACTGATTCGGCAACCTTTGCGGGCTCTTCCGGGTCGAGGGGCATTGGTTCATGGCCTTTATCCACTTGGCAGAAGGCACAGGCACGGGTGCAGGTTGGCCCCATTAAAAGGAATGTGGCGGTTTTGTTGGCGTAGCATTCACCCCTGTTGGGGCATTTGCCCTCTTCGCAAATTGTGTGGATTCCCCGTTGTTTGATGATGCGCTGTACCGTTGAGATTTCGCTGGCTTTGCCAAGGGGCGCTTTCACCCATTTTGGTAGGGGTTGGGTCGGTAATTGGGTGGGGCGATCGCGGAAAGTAGTCATTAATTTTTAAGAAAAAAGACGCTGAAACGGTTCGAGATTTTTTCTGGATTTTTAAAAATTAGCTTACACTGTGTATGTTGAGCGTCAGGCTTATGTTAAACATAAAACATGGTCTCGTCTTTACACTTTCCGCCGCAGGAACTAATAGAGTAAAGATATCTAATCTGCCATTCTTTTTGTGAAGGAGTGTATTGTGGCCCACAAAATCCTTGTGATCGACGATAGTAAAGTCATCCGTATGCGGGTGAAAGATATGTTGCCCGATGGTAATTTTGAGGTGATTGAGGCAAAAAATGGCCTCGAAGGTTTTAACCTCATTAATACTGAGCAACCGAATTTGATTATGTTAGATTTTCTGCTGCCGAAAATGAGCGGTTGGGAAGTTTACCAAGAAATTCAAAAGCGACCTGAGCTAAAGGTTATTCCCCTTGTTTTAATGTCTGGTCGAAAGGAAGAGGTCACAGAAAAGCTGACAGAACCCTTTGAATTATTTTCGTTTATCGAAAAACCCTTTGATCAAAAGCAGCTCATTGGTGCCATCAAAGATGCAATGGCCAAGGCTCGTAAGCATCCTAAGGTTGTCGCGACCCCTGATGTTTCCGGCGATTTGAGTGGTGGTGCACCAGCGGGAGACGTTGCAGAGCTTCAAGGGCGAATTGCAGCGCTAGAAAATGAAGTAGAAACCCTCAAGAAACAAATGAGCCAGTTGGTGAGTTTCATTAAGCAGAAGCTTAAGTAACAGGTTAAGTATCGGTTGTCATTATTTTGATTCAGGGTGGGCGATCGCCCAGCATTTACGATTGGCTGTTAGTTGATATTTTTTCTGTGGTTTTAGTGAAGGTTCATGGCAGAACAAGTTAATGTGCTTCTCAAGATTGTTGCTTTATCAGCAATTGGTTCTGCGATTATTAAATATGGTATCCCTGTTAGTTTTCATATACAGGCTGTCGCTCCCTCTCAGCTCGGAGCTTTAGCCGCGATTTTGCTGCCGTCCATCGTTTTGGCGGGTCTACTGTGGTGGCGATCGCATCAGGATTCTTCCCCCGTAAACTAATCTTTCATAATCTCAAAATTCTGAGATTAGACGTTGCATAATCAAAACAAATATTCCTTGGAGTCCAAACAACGTGAATTTTCGCAAATGGAGTGGCTTTATTGTCTTTCTCGGATCGCTCTACATTCTGTGGCAGCTCCGAGAATTTTTATTGCTGCTGTTAACTGCGGTCATTCTGGCTAATGCCCTCAACGTACTTGTTGTAAAACTCCAGAACCTAAGCACCAAACTAGCTAAAAAATTTAAGCGTCCTAGTTTTTGTTTAGGGCGACCCTATGCCGTGATTGCGTCGCTGCTGTTGGTGGGTTTTATTATTTGGCTTGCCTTTACGATTGTTGTGCCGCCATTTATCGAGCAGGTGCAGCTGCTGTTTGAAAAACTCAATTCTGGCTTGTATCAGCTGGATGATTGGGTTGAAGTGCAGTTAGTGCAAATTGAGCAAAATCTCAATGTCGAAATTAGTCAACAAATCCCGGATCTGAGTGGACTGATTGACCAGATTCCGACGTTGTTTAATGAAGTGGTGAGCCGTGGCTGGACATTTTTCTCGGACACGCTGAAAGTTCTGCTAAACATTTTGCTGCTCGTGGTTTTAACGTTAATGTTTCTGGCCGACCCCCAGCCCTACCGTCGTGGTTTTATCCGGTTATTTCCTTCGTTTTACCGTCGTCGCATTGATGAGATTTTGACCCTCTGTGATGTGGATTTGAGGGGCTGGGTCGCAGGCATTATGTTTAATATGCTCTGCATCGGTATTTGTAGTTTTTTGGGTCTGTCACTGTTGGGATTATCCTTGGCTTTACCCCAAGCGATTTTGGCGGGACTACTGACTTTTATTCCGAATATTGGCCCAGCGTTGAGCGTGATTCCACCGATTATGATTGCTCTCCTTGAGGAGCCGTGGAAGGTTTGGGCTGTCATTATTTTGTACTTTGGTATTCAGCAGATCGAGGGGAATCTCCTCACGCCTTGGGTGATGTCGAGGCAAGTTTCTCTTTTGCCAGCTATTACATTACTTGCTCAGGTTTTATTTGCTGTGTCGCTACAGTTAGGCTTTTTAGGGTTATTTTTGGCGTTACCTCTGACTGTTATTGCTCAGGTGCTGGTGAGGGAAATTGTGGTGAAAGATATTCTTGATCCTTGGCAAGAACTGCGCGATATGCCATCGCAAAATGCTTCTGTGGTCATAGAGACAGCCTTTGTCGCAGCAGACTCTACGGACTCTCCAGCAACGGCTGCCCCTTCTGATGACCTAAAACCCGAAGAGACTTTACCACCGGGTGATACCTGAATCTAAAAGTTTATGTCACTCTAGATAGGGTGAATATTTTCTGTTTGGGGAAGTTCTGTGGGTTATCGAGTAAGCCAGTGGCGATCGCCGTGGTTGTGGTCTACTGCAATTAGTGTGGGGCTTGGCGTCGCAAGTTGTGGCCAGCCACCGCAGCAACAGGGACAAGCGCCGATGGGTGTACCTGTGCAAATGGAGTCAATCCAAGAGGATATTATCCAAACCACAACGGAATATGTGGGGGTTTTAGAAGCCGAGGATCTTGTCACTCTCAAGCCAGAAGTGGATGGTACTGTCCAAAATATTTTGATCCAAGAGGGTGATTTCATTGAGGCGGGAACGCCCATTATCCAGCTCCAAGCGGAACGGGATCAGGCTTCTCTCCAGCAGGCGATCGCCAGTGTGGAGGCTTCAAGGGCAGCAAAACTCAGTGCCCAGGCGGAGTTGAGTGCCGTTAGAGCCGAGAAGACGGAAGCAGAAGCTGATCTGAAATTGCGACAACAGGATCTCGCTCGTATTCAAGAGTTGGTAGATTCGGGGGCATTAGCGGAGCGGGAACTCGACCAAAGTCAACGGGATGTGGCCGTTGCTAAGGCTCGCATTGATACGATTCAACAACGTATTGCCGCTGCTGACGCGAATATTAATCAAGCCCAAGCGACCTTAGTGCAAAACAGCAACTCAGTGGCGATCGCCTCGGAAGAACTGCGAGATACCAGCATTATCGCTCCTGTTTCTGGCCGTATTGGCGACTTGACGATTAAGCAGGGAGATTATGTTGAGCAAGCTCAAACCCTCGGCACGATTACCCAAAACCAAAGTCTCAATCTCAACTTTTTTGTGCCCATTGAGCAGGCTCCTCAACTCAATCTCAATCTTCCCGTTGAACTTATTGACTATCGCACTCTAGAGACGATTGGGACGGGGCGAGTCAGTTTTATTTCCCCAGAGGTAGATTTCACTTCCCAAACGATCTTGGCAAAGGCCAGTTTTGATAATCCTGAGGGTCGCTTATTTACAGGGCAACTCGTAAAAGCGAAGGTGATTTGGCGGCAAAATATTGGTGTTTCTGTGCCAGTGACCGCGATTTCACGGATTGGCGGGGAGACCTTTGTGTTTGTGGCCCAATCTAATCCTGAGGCTCAAGATGAATCTGCGCCTGCCATGATTGCAGTTCAGAAACCTGTAAAACTCGGCAAAATTGAGGGCGATCGCTATGAGGTCATTGAAGGCATTAGTCTCGGCGATCGCGTGATTACCACGGGGATTTTGAATCTTAACGATGGTGTGCCTATTATGCCGACAGAATCCAGTGACTTTGCTTCCTAAAAAATAGTAGGGGCGCTTCGCGAAGCGCCCTTTGCTGATCGACTAAGCTTGGTAAACTCAACTCATACCAATTACATATTTTTTCCACTCGTTATTGGCATCACCGCGAGTGTGTTTGAGTAGCTCGAAATATAGGCTACTAAAAGGCTTGCGTGGCTGAACCTTAAGCTCCATCTCGGCTTCCTTTGGCGTGCGGTTACCTTTACGCACATTGCAGCGCATACAGGCGGTCACCAAATTTTCCCAGCTATCAGCGCCACCCCGTGATTTCGGCACAATATGGTCGAGGGTGAGTTGTTCGCCACGTTTGGAACAGTACTGACAAGTATGGCGATCGCGCTCAAGGATATTTTTGCGAGTAAGGGGGATTTCGCGGTAAGGAATTTTGATGTAATGGCGCAGACGAATGACGGTCGGCAGAGGAAAATCTCGGTAAACAACGCGACCATTATGTTCTAGGCTTTCTGCCTTGTCCTTTAGCAGCAGCACAACAGCTCTCCGCCAACTCGTAATATTGAGTGGCTCATAGGAAGCATTAAGAACCAATACTTTGCCCATCTTTTCCTCTCTAGTCCCTAGGGAATCCAGCGGTTTCAAGCATTTCCGCCTATGCTAGCACAGCCCCCTTGAAAGGGTTGGATGTTGTATCTTGTTCAAAGGCTCTGTCAAAATCGCCTAGTTTTTTTGCCCTTTTATCCCTCAAATTTGTTCATTTTTTTGCCATGAAAGTTGCTATTACCGGAGCCACTGGTTTAGTCGGTCAACGTTTGGTTGAGCGTCTCCACAAATCCCATGAAGTCGTTGTCTTTACGCGTAGTGAGTCCAAGGCTCAAAAAATCTTTCCGGCATCAAGTTACCCCAACCTGAAAATTGTTGTGTACACTCCCACTACTTCCGGGGCATGGCAAAACAGCATTTCTGGCTGTGATGCGGTAGTAAATCTTGCGGGTGCACCGATCGCCGAACAACGTTGGACGGAAAGTTATAAGCAAGAGATTTTGACCAGTCGCCAAGTCGGTACTGAGAAAATCGTCGAGGCGATCGCCAAAGCGACCGACAAACCTAAAACCTTGATTAACGCTTCGGCTGTCGGTTACTACGGCACAAGTGAGACGGCGACCTTTGACGAAACTAGCCCGATTGGTAATGATTTTCTGGCTGAGGTTTGCCAAAAATGGGAAGCTGCCGCCGAGAAAGCTCGCGAATCAGGCACTCGCACCGTTATTTTGCGCTTCGGTATTGTCCTTGCAAAAGAGGGTGGCGCGTTAGCGAAAATGCTACTGGCTTTCAATACCTTTGTCGGTGGTCCTCTTGGCACGGGTAAGCAATGGGTTTCTTGGATTCACCGCGATGATCTCGTTAGCTTAATTGAACAAGCGCTACTCACCGAGTCATGGCAAGGCACTTACAATGCCACAGCTCCGAATCCCGTTACGATGCAAAAATTAGCCGATGCCCTTGGCAGTGTCGTAAAGCGTCCGTCGTGGTTACCTGTACCGGGTTTTGTCTTGGAACTATTACTGAGTGACGGTGCAAAAGTTGTCCTAGAGGGTCAAAACGTTTTGCCAACTCGTACCCAAGCTGCGGGTTTTAACTTTACGTTCACTGATGTGAAGGCTGCTTTAGAAGATTTGGTGTAGCCGACAGAAAAACTGGTGTTATTTAACGAAGCCTGAGTCGTTCTTTTAAACTAGTTTTAGTGTTTATAAATTTGTTGTTGCTCTGAAATTTTAATCAAAATCCTATGTCAGAAATTATTACCTCTGCTGTCAGCGATCGCATCTGCAATCACATGAATAAAGACCATGCCGATGCTGTATTGACCTATGCCAAACATTTTGGTCAGCGCACCGATGCTGATGCGGCTCAAATGTTGGGTCTCGACGAAGTGGGGATGGATCTAGAAATCACTGTGAATGAACAATCAGAAAAACTGCGTATCCCATTCCCTCAAACCCTTACAAACCCGAAGGATGCCCACACTGTACTCGTGGACATGATGAAAGAAGCCAATGGCGAAACTGCTTCGGCAGAGTAATTTCGAGAATTGTTTTGATCTAAATTTAAACGACAAGAATCCGGGCGATCGCCTAAATTCTTGTCGTTTTTTATGGCTGGATTTCACGCTCACCTCAAGACCGTTTAGCTTCATGAACAATACAGAATGTAATGGCAAATTTTAAAAAATAAAACGAAGTAGCCCATTTTTCCCTAAAGGCGATCGCCTTCCGACAAAATGAAGCCGTGAACCAAAAAATTACCGCCGAAAAAATTTTATAAAGATTTAAGATTTGTTTTCAAAGGCGTTATTCATAGATTTCCTTGGTTACGCTTAAATCAATTCAGACCCAGAGTATCTACGTCTAGGTTGCAACCATTCTCTGATAGAGAATTCCCCCCAATGAAAAGCACACTGAAGCTACTACCATCCCTGTTTATGACAATAGTCATGAGCTCCTTAGCACCTGTGCTTGTGTGTGGATTGCTCCTAGCCCTGTGCTCGATGTTGTGGTTTTGTCCCGGCGTCACTGCCGCAATACCAAGGGATGGACTAAAAGAATTTTTGCAAGTATTTGGAAATGGTAGCGCTGTAGACGGTATTCTCACGATCGCCATTACCTGTGGCTTCGTTGGCGGTATTTTTGAAGCCTTTAACTTTTACTATTACCAGAACACCAATTGATTTTTCTTGGGAAATTGGAGTGCCCACTCTTATTTCGCGTTTTTGAATTTAGGGAAGCATGCTCGGTATTTTTCTTGGTGAGAACGGTCGCGAAGCAGAGAAATAATATTTTGTCAGTGAATGTTCAAATGTTGTTTGCGTTGAGCTGATCGCTACAACAAACAGTATTGCAACACTTTTCGGCGACGGGAACATCCATGCAGCGATTCGCCGTCTAAAAATGTAATAACAAAGATGAGTGTTTTGGTTTAAAACAGGATCAACATCTCTTCTTACAGATTTATTGCATCAGAGCGACAGGACGGCAAAACTCATGCGGCATCGGACAAGAAATCGTTGGCTATATGGTTGTATGGCATGCATCATGGCCATCAGTATCAACCTTGCAACCCCTGCTGTTAGCCAAGCAGGTTGGCTAGATAATCTCCTGAGGGGAGTTTTAATCTGGGGTGTGCAAAGTTATCAGCTTTCTAACCTCTCAGATCAAGACGAAATGGATTTTGGTCAACAGATCCATAATGAGCTAGTAAATTCAGGCCAAATCCGTCTCTACGATAATTCTAAAGTTGTTGGCTATATCAATGAAATCGGTGAACGATTAGCCCAAAACAGTGTACGTCCCGGCATTGATTACAAGTTTTTTATCGTTGAAGACGACAGTATTAATGCCTTTGCCACGATGGGTGGTTACAACTACTACAACACGGGCTTAATTGAAGCGGCAGCGAACGAAGCAGAACTGGCGAGCGTCATTGGTCACGAGATTGCTCATATTGAAGAAAAACACGCTATTGAACAGATGAAGGCTCAGGCTCGTAACCAGGGTATTTTGGCGGCAGCAGGCTTAGATAGTAGCCAAATTGTCCAGTTGGGTGTGGCTGTTGCCTTTGATTTTCCCCATAGTCGTAACGATGAGCGGCAAGCTGATGCCATTGGGTTTGATCTCTTGACCCAGGCGGGATATGCTCCCCAAGCGATGGCTTCTTTTATGACGACTCTCATGAATGAAAGTGGTGGTGGCGGCGGTGCATCGTTCCTCAGTACTCACCCCGGTACTCAAGAGCGCGTCACGACATTACAGCAAAACGCGAATACCTACATGGCTTCTAGTAACTACACCAAAGGTAGTCGCCATGATGTGGGACTCAATGAGCAGCACTATCAAACTAAAATCTCGCCGTTACAGTAAGGCGATGGGGTGAATGTTTTACCGGTGGCGTTGGCGGCTCAGTCGCGTCACCTGTTTTGCTAAAAAAAATTACAGGTTGCCATGCCATGTTTAAACGCTTTTTATTAATGCCTTTGTCGGTCGGTGTATTGATGGTTCCCCATCTTGCTCGGCATAATGTTTCCGCTGAAGAGTTGGGGCGATTTTGTGCGTCTTCAACCTGTTCCCAAATAGCGGCTAACACCCAGACAAAAAACAATGGTGTTATTGAAGCGGATGCTTTGGCTCTTTTAGAGCAGGGGCTAAACTACCGTGACCAAGGGCGTTATGAGGAGGCGATTGCCAGTTTTGATGCAGCGATCGCCCTCAAGCCAGATTTCCATGATGCTTGGCTACACCGTGGTGTTGCCTTAGGTTACCTCGGTCGCTATGGAGAGGAGATCGCGAGTTACGATGAGGCGATCGCCATAGACCCAAATCAAGGGGATACATGGTTTAATCGCGGTTATGCCCTCGAAAGTATGGGGGATTTAGAAGAGGCCATTTTGAGTTATGAACAGGCGGGTTTAGTTAATCCCGACGATGCGGAAGCTTGGTATAACCGTGGCATTCTATTGGGCACTTTAGGGCTCTACGAAGAAGAAATTGCCAGCTACGACAGATCTTTATCTATCGATCCGACTAACGATAACGCTTGGTACAACCGTGGTATCGCCTTCGGGGATCTGGGTCGCCCGGAAGAAGAAATTGCCAGCTACGATGAGGCGATCGCCCAAAACCCGGAAAATGAAGATGCTTGGTATAACCGTGGCATTGCCTTTGGGTTACTGGGAGATTTTGAGCAGGAAATTGCCAGTTATGACAGTCTATTGGCGATTAATCCCCGTGATGAAGATGCTTGGTATAACCGTGGTATTTCCCTTAGCGATCTGGGCCGCGAAACGGAGGCGATCGCCAGTTACTACGAAGCCCTTGAAATTAATCCAGCAAAAGACATCGCCTTTTATAACATTGCTATTTCCCATGCCCGTCTTGGTCAGGTAGATGACGCGATAGACAATTTGCAGATTGCTATTGAACTTGATCCAGTGAATCGTAACTACGCTGAAACGGATGTGGAGTTTGATGCTCTACGCAGCAATGCTCGCTTCCAAGGGTTAATGAGCACACAATAAATTGTGATTTTTTGAGGTGATAACTGGTTTGCTGATTGCTTCTATCAGTACATTACATCGTGCCTTTAAATAATCCCTGAGGGCGGATAAAGAGAAGTGCCACCATAATCAGTAGGGCAACACCGAGCTTATAGTCGGGGCCGAGAAATGCGACGCTGACTTCTTGGGCAATGCCAATGACAAATGCTCCGGCGATCGCCCCGTAAGGATTACCAATGCCACCGAGAATGACTGAGGCAAACATTGGCAGGATTAGAAACCAACCCATATTCGGACGAACCGTTGTGATCAGACCGTACATACTGCCGGCGATCGCCGTTAATGTCCCCGTAATCACCCAAGTCCAGAGCACAACCCGTTCCACATCAACCCCAGACACCCGCGCTAGATCAATATTATCTGCAACGGCACGCATCGCTTTACCAATTTTGCTGTTTTGGAGAACAAAGTGTAGACCGAGAATCACGAGAAGCGTCATTACCATCACAACAACCCGGTAATAGGCAATCCGAATATCTGGCGCCGTCTCTGGAAAGCCAAATAATTCTGTGAGATTAATCGCTCGTACAACCGGTAGATCATATTGTTGGTTGCTACTTCCCCAGATGAACAGCACACCACTCCGGATAAACAATGCCAAACCAATGGAAATAATAATGAGCGTTGTTGAGGTTGCCCGTTTATCGCGCATCGGTTGCCACAGTAGCTTTTCGGCAATGAGCATGCCGCCAATAGTCCCAAAAGCTCCCACCAACATTGATAGCCAAATATTGAGACCAAACGAGTTTGTGAGCCACGTGATGTAGGCACCAAGGGTCATGTAGTCACCGTGGGCAAAATTTGATAGCCGCAAGATACCGTAGGTCAAAGTCAAACCCACTGCTGCTAAAGCTAAAATGCTGCCGATGGAGACGCCGTTTAAAACAAGTTGGATAATATCCATAAAGACTGGGGATGAAGCTCAGATGCTATTGCAAGTTCACCCAACAGACTAACCTGCAAGGGGGCAACTGCGAAAGCAATTGGGAATGCTACAATTTGAAGCCATATTTCCCGCTTTAAAATATCAATTTTTAAATTCCTTTTTATTTCTCTTTTTAGCCTTAATTTGTTTTAACCATGCAAGAATTTTTTGAAAATGTTGCCCGTTATCCCCGCTATATGATCGCCTTGATCCTCGGGGTTTTTATCAGTGTCTATGATTGGCTAAAACCGATTTTCTTTAAAAACAAGGTGACTGCAACCGCTACAGTCGGTCTGTTGGTCGGTGTTTTGGCGTTTTTCTACTTTACGTTACGGGCGATGTTGGGCCTGAGCATTGTGTAGCGCTGTTGTGGCTTGGTCGTGTTTCGCTAAATCGCACGACAAAACCAAAATTTTAAACTAGAAAAGTTGGCGATCGCCTTACTCTGTAATTATTGAGGCGGCGATCGCCTCGGATAAGCACGTTAAAAAGAGGGGTTATGGCACAACAGTATTCCGACGATTTTCAATCCTTTGATGTTTTGCAGAGCCAGCTCAAAAACTGTTGGCAAGACTCGGAGGAATTTGAAGCTAGCGATCAGGATATTTTGGTTGTGCCTTCTTTTTCGATTGATCAAGAGGTTGGTCAAAATGTACCCGGATTTTTGCACTACGAAGAACGTCTATTGTTTTCCCTCATTCGTCTGCGGAATCCCCATACACGACTCATTTATGTGACGGCTCAACCCCTTGCACCATTAATTATTGATTATTATCTCCAGCTCCTATCGGGCATTCCGTTTTCCCACGCCCGCGATCGCCTGCTGCTGATTACAACCTACGACAACTCCTATAAAGCCCTCACCCAGAAAATTCTGGATCGTCCGCGACTGGTTTCAAAATTGCGGCGGGCGCTGCGACCGAACAAATCCCATATGATTTGCTACAACTCAACGGAGTTGGAAAAAGAACTTTCTGAAAAATTACAAATTCCCCTCTTTGCCGCCAGTCCAGACCTCAGCTATTGGGGTTCCAAAAGCGGTAGTCGCAAAGTTTTTGAGTTGGCTGGTATTCCTTTTCCCGATGGCAGCCAATTAGTAAAAACAGTCGACGAACTAGTGACGGTAACGGCTGAGCTGTGGCAGCGTAATCCAGCGCTCCAACGCATTGTGATCAAACTAAACGAAGGTTTTTCGGGCGAAGGCAATGCAGTGTTAGATTTGCGAGAATTTCCTGAGGTCTCCAGTTTTGATGAGCGTAAACAGGCGATCGCCGACGGATTTCCCCATCTGAGTTTTCAGGCGAAAGGTGAAACTTGGGAAAACTTTTCGTCGCGCATTCCGGAGCTAGGGGCGATCGCCGAAGCATTTATTGAAGGAGAAATTAAGCGATCGCCGAGCGTACAGGGATTAATTTTGCCGAGCGGTAAAGTCGAAATTCTCTCGACCCACGATCAAATTCTTGGCGGTGCCGATGGTCAAATTTATCTCGGTTGTACTTTCCCCGCAGCGGCAGACTACCGTTTAGAGTTGCAAACTTTAGGCTTGAAAGTCGGTAAAGTTTTGGCAGAACAGGGAGCTATGGAACGCTTTGGCGTGGATTTTGTTGTGACACAGCGCCCTGATCAAACGTGGGATATTCAGGCGATTGAAATTAATCTGCGTAAAGGCGGCACAACCCACCCTTTAATGACCCTGAAACTGTTAACGAATGGTCAATATGACTATCAAACAGGTTTATTCTTTACGCCGCAGGGACAAGAAAAATACTACATTGCCTCTGATAATCTCCAGAAACCACAATACGAAGGTCTACTCCCCAGTGATTTGATGGATATTATTGCGGCTCACGGTTTGCATTTTGATAGCAGCACAAAGACAGGCACAATTTTTCATTTGATGGGAACCCTCTCCGAGCACGGCAAATTGGGCTTAACGAGTATTGGTAATTCGCTAGCGGAGGCGGAAGAGATTTATCAGCAGGTGGAGAAAATCCTAGACCTAGAAACATCGGGTCACTATGCAACGTCGACTAATCTACCGATGACTTGGTAAACCTTGGATGTTTGGCAAAACTGCTGTGTGACTTTTTAAAGCTAGTTTAGACAACAAAAAAGAGGCTCAGCCCAACGGTGAAACCTCTTTCTTGATTTATATTTGGTGGCGGGAGGCGGATTTGAACCACCGACCTTCGGGTTATGAGCCCGACGAGCTACCAGACTGCTCTATCCCGCGCCGCTTTTACTAGCATAGCAAGCTAATTCCATAACTGCAACCGCTGAAGAAATATTTTTAAAGCTTGTCCTGTTACTGGGCTTTAACAAACCTGAAATTTGCCACGCACAATGGAGCGGAGCAAACGATTAATTACGAGACGTTCTTCTTCTTCGAGATAGTCGTCGCAACAAGCAACCATCAAGCCGTAGCGATCGCCTTCTTGGACTTTGCCGGAGTAGGTAATATCGGCAAGCATTTGATTCACCGCGCCGGGAAGAAGTTGAGCTGGGGGGATGTGAGAAAAAGTCATGGCCAAAGTTTTATTGAAGCTAGGATCGAAATTGTTGAATACCGATGACATCAATTATTCAAAAAGCTAGCAATTTATACCGTGACAAAGTCTTGATGTGATAGTGAAGGCGATCGCCTAAAATAGTGACGACACCGCCGTTTTATCGTGATCTACATCACTTGCCATGAGCCAAGCTGACCCCCAAGAGTCCCTCTCGCGTCTACAGGAAACCATCGCCCAATTGCAGGCGATCGCCACCTCCCTCGAACAGGAAAAGATGAGTCTTTCGGAGGCAGCACTGGCGGATTTGGCGACGGATACTGCGAAGCTCGCCGCGACATTAACGGAATCTAGTCTCAAGGCTGAACCGGAAATAGAAGAAATCGCGCTTGAACCTGAACCTGCCGCAGATGAATGGGACAGCGATATTTTTGAAGACGACAGCCCAACGCTAGAAACACAACCTAGAGTTGCTGAACGTCAACCTGTCTCTCCCACCGTTAAACGACGTGCTTCTCGTCCTTGGTGGCAGGATCAAAAAATTATTATTGGGGCATTATCGGCGGCGATCGCCATTATTTTTATTTGGAAAATTGCGACCAAGCCAGCAGAGGTGACCCTACAGGTAACACAACCCAGTGGTAAC
>CAZXBK010000059.1:0-10921 GCA_964638765.1 uncultured Synechococcus sp.
CAATAAAAATAAACCAATCAAGACCATATTCATCTTGAAAAGGCACGATTTTCAACCATTGGGAACGACCTTCATAGTCAAAATCAATAAACAGCGATCGCCCCTGGGTGGCCCAGTCAGGATGTTGCTGTTCGAGGTGTTCTCCCACCGCTTGAATTAAGGGATCACGAAACTCTTGTAGGGTTGCTCGCTTGCCTGCGGCATTAGGGTCGGTATCTTCTTTGATAAATGTTGAAATCTCGGTGGAAGTACTAACCAGCTGGGCGTTTTGCTCTGCGATAAACACCGTTTTTTCCTTACCGACGAGTAAATTGTCTGCCAAAAACTCATCTAGATCATTAAGCGTAATATCGACGCTGCATACTCCCTGCAATGTTTGCGTTGCCGCATCGTACACAGGCGAACTGGCCGTTAAATACAAATATTGATTCGTGATGTCTGCATGGATCGGTGTCCACTCCCTACCCCCTGTGGCGATCGCCGACTGATACCAATCTCGCTGGGTCGCATTATAAAGTTTGTCCTCTATTTCATAGGGCTGATCACTGACACGATTCCCCGCCAAATCAAGGGCGTAGAAAGCCGTGCGAAACTCTGTTTGAGCATTGGCAACACCGACTAAGGGGGTTTCATTTTCGGTTTTAACGCCTAAGAACTCCCCTTGGTTTGCTGATCCACAATAAATCCAAGAAACCTCAGGAAACGCTTGCAACTGATTCGCTAAAAATCGCGTTTGCGTCTCAACATTGCCCGTAAAATTTAGCTCAAAAAAACCTTGTTCAACTGCATTAATGGTGAGCTGATTAATACGGTGGGGTAGCTCAAGATAGGTGTGGAGTTTTTCCTCGACGCGACCCGATAGCTCATTTTGTAGCTGCTCTCGAATTTGATCAATAGAAGCTTGACCCGTCCGGTATGACCAATAGCTCGTAATGCCGACCACAACACAGATCTGCACAACAAAAGGCACGGTCATGGTGCTGCGCAGTGGAACCCTATTAAACAAACGGGCGATCGCCGTCTTAATACCCGATGGCGGGTCAGATGGTGGCATGGCGATGGGAAACGGGGGGTAGGATGCAGCCTCTAAAAACGAGGTAAACCAAATGATGCGCACTGGCGACCTTGGCTCTTAGATTCTATAACATCAACATTGTTCTATATGGCAACTTATTGCAAATAAAACACTTGCTTAACGCACGTAAGGTAATTTAATGGCGTGGCACGCCACACAATTGTGATCGCGAAAGCGAGAAGTTTACCAAGAAAGAACTTCTGAGAATCTTAGATTTACCCCAGCAACCAAATTTCAAGCCGCAATTAAGACGAACTTTTTGGCACACCAAAATACTGGTCATCCAAAAAGAGCACCTGCTCTTCATCCTTTAGTTGATTCAACAACCGACTGATCGTTACCCGCGTTGTACCCAAAACCGAAGCTAAGTTGTCATGGGTGAGGCTAAACGGAATTTTCAACCCCGCCTCCTGCGGTTCGCCGTACAACATCGCTAAAAATTCAAAATACAAACGCAACTGATCAACCGTGCGTTTTTGCCCCAAAATTGTCCGCAACATAATTTGTTTGTGGGACTGGGTTTGTAAATGCTCTAGTACTTGGGCTTTTAAGTTTGGCCAACGCTCAAGGTCGGTCCAATATACCCAAAAAATCGTTGTACGATCCGTTTGGGCGATCGCCTCAAAACTAAGATGCTCACTATCAAAAACATCAATCGCCTGATCCGCACCGACAAAATCAATCACTGTATTAACCAGCTCGATCGAGACATCATCCGGAGCTGTTTTAATGGTGCTCTCTAATCGCACATATCCTTCACTGACGAAATATAACAAGCCGGGACGAGTGGGAATGGTTTCTTCCCGAAAAAAAGTACGTGCCCGATAATGCTCAGTTGCCCATGTCCGTAATTCTTCGGTGATGAGAGGTGTCTTTGCTGATGAAGAGTTGGCGGCGGAAGGGTACGTCATATCGTTTAGGCTACAAAGGTTCGGATAGTCCGCTGAATGAAGTTGACGGTCGTCGGGGAAATCTGAGGGGATTTTCTGGAGCCAACGGTATCAGATGACTAATTCAGAAGAAAAGTCTAGGGCAATAGCAATATGTCAAAGAATGAATATTGAGTCTGACTGTAATATCCTAGGGGGGTTTTCTGCGCTTGGCAACTGTCTGAATGGTGCGTGTTTACACTGATATTCATAACCTAGATTTAAGATCCGGTTTAAAGTCGGCGATCACCCCACAATTTCCCGAATTTACCGCCCAATCTATCCCCCTCAGCTCAAGTTTTCGCCGCCAAGGTCTCGGCCTACGATCTGCTGTTTTGTTGCAGTGGAGCGCCCGTCACAAGATTGACATCGCGCCATTACGTGCACGGACTTTAGAGGGTTTTTCTGCACCCCCATCCTCTACTGAGCAGCTCGAAAATACATGGCAATTTGAGGTCACAATTCCGGAGACTGGTTGGTTAGAGTTCCAGTTGTTACCCCACAATTTAACGGTGTGGCTAGAACGCTGCGGCGAATTTTTACTATTGCCAGAGGAGCGGGCGATCGCCTGTTTTAGTCGTGTAGAGCAGCCAAGTTTTGCGTGGCAATATCTGCAGCAGCGATGCCGCGATTTGTTAGAACTAGCCCACGACTTTGCAGCACAGGGTTCGCCCCAATGGCAATTTGAAGATTACTTAATTCCCCACTGGGAACAAACATTATTAGATAGCGTTGCTCGTTTATTTTTTAAATTGCTAGATCTAGAAAGTGGCGATCGCCCTACTTTAAAAACCGTTGACTTAAAAAATATCGAAACAGCCTTTTGGGAATTTCATCGCCATTGTCATCTTTTTGCCTACTATCCAGCACAACCCCAGCGATTTTGGCATTATTGCGCCTGGCTCCAACTACTAGAGGCGATCGCCACCACGTATCTCAGTATCACGACGGATCAAAAGTCATAACTTGGGGGTCATGAGTCGTGATTGGGACGAGGGAAACAAAATTTCCGAGATAAATTAGGCATAAGCACTTAGCGCCAAACCTGCATCACCCAAAGGGATTGAAGGCTCTAGGTTTACGAAAATAGCCATAAACTTTAACGAAAAATTCATAAAAATGTGGCATTTTTTCGAAAGATGCTCTACCATTACTGGTGTGTGAGGAGCGAACCAAGAGAAAGGCTGAGACGAAACACGGAAAGTCGCCAGCCTTTTTCTTGTGGCCATTTTCAGAAATAGCTTCCCAATCTGGCTAAGCCACGACCAATATTTCGATACTTAACAGACGGTCTACAGCACTTCAATTAAGCCGTCGTCCTTCAGATAAACCGAGTAATTCCCAAAACCATTGCCCCAAAGCAGCTCAACCTCAAGGTTGTTTGGGGACAGCTCCCGTACTCTCGCTTCAACGCTCAGTCCCTGTACATCCCAGAAAAGGAAAGAGGCATTACGTTTAGTCGTACCGCCGAGGGTAATACGTTGACCCGGACTCAGGGCGATCGCCTCGACGGCACTGGGTTGTTCGATACTGATAATGCTGCCTGTACGGTTCACAATTTCAAAGGTGACCCATTTCCCCGGCGTTACTCGAATCGGAGAGGTGGGACAGCTCGTTTGGGCGACACAGGTTTGGGCGATCGCCACAGGAGAGAGCGGCATCATCGTCAGCAGGCCGAGTAGACTGCCACCGCCAATTCCTAATAAAGATTGTTTAACTAAGCCCATGGTGAAATTGCGCTCCTACCGAGTCCAACTACAGCAACAATATTCCCAGTCTAGCCCCATCGTTTATCGGTTTGGCGGCTAGTGTCGTAAATGTTTCGATTGGTAGAGCAAAATTTTAAGACATTTACTGTTCATCGTCAGACAGCCAGCCAAAGACTTTACTTTCACGACACTCTACTTGAGTTATGACATTTCCCTGTAGCAGCGGATCGGGATTGGCGATCGGCCGAAAATCACATACTTTTTCGACGATGTAAGGTTTCTCCTCTTGGGCGCGTGAACCTTCCCAAAGATATTCTAAAACCAGTTCTTTGCCGGGCTCTACCGTATCGATAGCGTATGGATCCGCCAAACTCCAATATTCGTCCTCTTTGAGCTGTGCTGTTTTTGCCCGGACTTCTTCGAGTAGTTGACGAATCCTAGGAACCAATACTGGGGGTCTATTTAGCTCTGCATCGACCTCTGACCATAGGCGATTTTCGTAACGTTCTTGGATTTCTAGATCCAATAATTCAAGGACAAAAACCCCTCGCGGGTCTGGTGCTTCACGGTTTGGCGATCGCACAACAAATAAACTTTCGCTGAGATCATCGCTGTAATAGGACGGATATTCTTCGATAAAGTCAGACAAAACGAAGAAAAATTGAAACCAAAAGCTCAGTAATAGCTGGGAACCCAAAATCAGCAAAATACTAATACGCTCATTGGTATCAGGTAATTTTCGTTGAAAACTGTCATCCCAAAAATAGGGCAAAGCGTAGATTAGAGCCGCAACAACCGGCCAAACCATGACGCCACTTTCCCAGTTGCCGAGATTCCAGCTCCCAAAGAAGAACATACATACAACCGCTGAGGTAATCCACGGGGCAAGGGTTGAACGTTCCTCTTTGACCAACCAACTCACACCAACAATGAGAAAAAACCAACCAAAGGAGGCAAGGAGTTTCGACACCAAACTACCGGGATTGCCGAGTCTTGCCAAGATAGACATGCCGCCAGAAATGCCGCTGAGCCAAATACTGGTTTGCCATGAATACCAGCGCTTGGGTCGATATTCTTCAAATAGTGCCTTAACTTTTTTTACCATTAGCTAGATAAATTCTGCCGGGTCTACAACAAAATGTGGGGTCTTTAGCGCGATCGCCCAAGATTTTTCGGATCGAGGGCATCTCTAAGACCGTCACCAAGGAGATTAAAGGCGAGCACAGTCGTAATAATCAAAATTGCGGGCGACCATACTAGCCACGGTTGCAACACAAGAATTGAGGCATTTGTACCGAGAGAGAGTAGATTACCCCAGCTCGGATCTGGCTGCTGAATACCCAAACCGATCAGGCTTAACACGGATTCGGCAACGATAAAGCCGGGGATTGCGAGGGTTGCGGAAATGACGGCGTAGGTAGAGGTCTGGGGCAAAATATGGCGGGTAATAATGTAGAGAGATTGCCCACCCGTCGCTTGGGCTGCTTGCACAAATTCTTGATTTTTAATGGACAATACCTGACCACGAATCACCCTGGCTAAACCTGACCAACTAATAAAAGAGGTGATCACGACAATCAATAAAAACCGTTGGGCACTGGTGATATTGGCAGGCAATACTGCCGCGAGGGAGACCAGCAAATAAATCCCCGGAATTGTCATCAGTACTTCGACAAAGCGCATCAGCACAGAATCAACCCAGCCACCAAAGTAACCGGAAATACCGCCGACTAGCATCCCGAGGGGAAAGGAAATCGAAATACCTACTAAACCAATAAAAAGACTAATGCGACCACCATGAATGAGGCGACTGAAATGATCCCGCCCCTGTTCGTCGGTGCCGAGGAGATTAAAACGAGCTTCTTCTCCCACCACGCCAAAGAGGTGGCGATCGCCCTGTATCCCCAAAAAATTGTAGGGAGCCCCCTGCACAAATAAGCCCAATGGCTGGGGATTGTCTCGATCAATAATTAGCTCGCGATCACCGGTTTCGAGATCTGTCGCCCCTTGGCTGGTGGGGTAAATAACGGGCTTTCCCTTTTGCCAATGGATGGCGGTGGGGGGCATTAGGGAGCCATCAATCTGAGACGAATAGGGATCGTAGGGCGCAAAAAAATCTGCCCCAATCACCAGAATATAAAAGGTAATGAGGATAATTGCGCCGAGTCGGGCAAGGGGATTATTTCGAAGTTTGCGCCACCAATCCATATTTATCGCTTTTGTTGCTTCGTGGGATATTTACGAAAATTTTCGTCCCATCATTCTAATGCCATCAGATAATCCATTGCGGCATCCAGTCGAGAATTGTAAGTTTCAGCAAATTCATCAAACCACATACCCTCATTCGAGATGGGGTCGAGGTTCTGCAACCATTGTTCTGCTTTTTGGCGAATTTGTTTTTGTTGTTCTTGTTTTTTCTTTTCTTCAGCGGCGATCGCCTTGGCATTGTGGGCGGTATTAATGCGGGTTTGGCGTTTGTTTTCGATCACCTCGGCGATCGCCTGACAAATTTCTTGATTCTTTTGGGATTGCTTTAACTGGTGAGATAGTTGGTCCTGCTCTAGAGCCTGCAACATTTCTGCAAGGGGGTCATGCTCTGGCACAGCTGGGGTCGTTGGAGACTGAGTCGATTTTTGTTGAAATTGCGCTTCAATAGCCGCCAGATGATCATCAAGCTCCGGTGTAGCGGGGGGCGTCGATTGACGATGTTGTTGTTCTAAGGCGCGGAGTTGTTCATCAAGGGACGACATTGTTTTACCCAGATACCAAATTAAATGTCTGACTTATACCGACATTAGGTATTATCTCAAAAATTTTAGATATCTATTGGCGATCGCCTTAGACATTTGTAAAGACAGTACCATCGGGCATTGTTGCACCGGAGAGCATCACCCCGGCCATGTTGGTACTACTAATTTCCGCCCGCGCTAGATTTGCTCGCGTCAGATTTGCGCCCGTCAAGTTTGCCCGCGCCAGATAAACATCAATTAATTCCGTCTCCACCAAATGGCTTTGTACCAAAGAGCAACGGCTGAGATCCGCTTTATTAAGACGCGCGTGGTTCAAAATGGCTTTATTTAAATTGGCGCGATTGAGGCGAGCTTGGGTTAGGTTTGCCCAGTCTAGTCGCACCTCCTGTAAATCCACATCTTCCATGAGCGCCCGCTCAAACTTGGCATTACGCAAATTTGCTCCGGCGAGGTTGGCACCGATCAGGTTAGCGTCAGTGAGTAAGGCATTTTCCAGATTAACCCCCTGAAGATTGGCTTCGTGGAGGTCTGCATCACGGAGGTTAACCCCCTTGAGATTGGCATGACTTAATTCCACTCGGGCGAGATCTGCCCCCTTTAAATCGGCACCTTCGAGGTCAGCTTTCCGTAAAATGGCGCCCCGTAGGCTGGAGTTATAGACCCGTTTTTCTTCTCGTAGATTCGCTTCCCGTAAACAGACGCCCGAGAGATTTGCCCCCGAGAGATCCGCCCCCCGCAAATCTGCCCCCATTAAGTTCGCGTCGAGGAGATTGGTGAGGGTTAAATTCGCGTTGCTGAGGTTGGCATTTTTCAGGATTGTGCCGTGGAGATCGGCGTTGTGGAGTTCGGCAAACGACAGGTTTGCTTGGTTGAGATTAGTGCCGCTGAGATTAGAGCCAATTAAATTGGCATTTTTGAGATTGGCGCGACTGAGATAGGCAAAAATCAGAATCGCACTGTGGAGGTCAGCATTTTCTAGGTTTATGCCGATGAGATCTGCCCCCCATAGATTAGAGCCACTGAGTTTAGCGCTAGGAAAATTCGTTTCGCCAGCCGCATATTTTTCGAGTAGCTCTTTAACGTTCATGGGGTTTTAGTAGATGATTGGGAAAGGAGTTTAATGGCTTGCATCACAGCGGAGGTGGCCTGGAGATGCTCTTTCGGCTCAAACAATGACTGGGCGATCGCCGACAAACGAATTTCTAGGGCGATCGCCGAGGGGGAAGCCTTTAAGGTTTTACGTAGGAGATCGTCAAAATCACAGGTACGCAATAGCGACCAATGTTCACCACTGAGATCAAAGGGATGATGTACCGCCGAGAATAAGAGGATTTTGGCACGCAACGGATTCGCGTACTTCATGATTTCCAGCTTTAGCTCAAAAATATTGAGAGCATTGGCAAAATGGGCTGGTGCATTTAACCCAGCATCGGAATTTTGTATCGAAGCGGCAGTAATCTCACCACTTTGTTGCCCAGAGCCAGTGGATGGATCTTCGAGGGATGCCGTTACCTGTAGGCGGGGATCGGTGATTTCAGAGGAAATATAGCTTTCTGAGATGTCACCAAAGGAAATATCCGGTAATTGTAAAGACCCGGCAGATCCCTGACCACTAAAGGACATAGATCCTTGGTAGGTAGAACTTGCCGCATCGGCGGCTTCGGGTCGAGCAACGGTAATAGGCGGAAAGGTCGGTCTTGTGAGTCCAGTTGGTTCATCGGCGGTGCGATAAATCGGTGCAGTCGCCTCCAAAATGAAATTTGAGAGGGAAGCGTAGATGCTCTGGCGGTTGAGGGAGGACACAAGGTTTTGCAGGGCCGCCGCCAATTCGTAGGCATGGGGATAAAGGTCTTTAACTTGGCGAATGAGCTGCAAAAAAGACGCCTGTCCTAATATCTGAAAATCGTTTTCCCAACGCTCATGACAAAGGGCGAAGAGGAGTTTTTTGATGCGAATGCCCTCCGCGTGGGCTTCCATTTGCTTGGCAATGAGCACAACTAGTTTTTTCGGTGGGGAAGTATCTTTTGAGGCGGTACTAGGGGGCGTGACAACAATCTGAGTTGCTCCCTCTGGAGCATCTTGGACAACAGGTTGTTCGTATAGAGGGGCGATCGCCTTCACGATTACTGCGGCGAGACGACCGTAGGCTGCGGGTCGACTGAGGGTATTTACCGCCGCGTCCATGGCATCTCTAAATTGAACTAACGACGAAAATTGCTGGGGAATGGTTGTAATAATTGGGATGAGATCAATGCGTTGGAGACGTAGGGCATCACTTTCCCAAATATTCTCCACGGCATAAATTAGCAACTTCTTCAGCCTGAGGGCATCTTCATGTTGCTCAAACTCCCGAATTATGGATGGTAGTGCAGGGTGGGAGGTCATAGGTGAGGCAGGGGAGCGCTTAATCCGCGTCGTTAAAAACCGTCGAGAACCTGATGGCTACTAAATACTAAATAATTTAGCCACGGTTTATACAGTAAACAACATTACAGAAGAAAGCACTGTGATTCAGAGTTTTGGTAGGAAAGATTTTATCTGGGGTACTGTGCGTCTAAACACTATGGTGCTTACGCCTAACAATAGCCGCCCTTTATGGATAAATCAATGGATTTTGCCAACGGTCTCACACACAACTGTGGGTCGCTGCAAGGGTTAAAGGGTCACCACTTGATTGATATGCTGACGATCGCCGATGAGGTTCATAACCTGGGGCATCAGATCTGGAGAAAACCCTTGGGTACAGTGCAGCAGACAATAGGGTAACTGGGTTTCTTGGAGCTGTTCCTGGAGGGTCGTGTGGTCGCTGAGGACAAGCAAACGAGGAAAGGCTTGACCGCCATAGACTCCCAGCGCGGCGATCGCCAAATTAAACGCCCCTGATTGAAATGCGGGATTTAGATTACCGTCATATTCAAACTTGCTAAGCATTAATTGGAGAGAACAGAGGCGCTGCTGTTTAAATTTGCCCCGCTCCGGCACTGATTTAGCCCGAAAAACGGGAATCAATTCGTCAAAGGGGATATTAACTGTCAGCCATTCCCCAGCCACCGTATCGAAGGAAAAACTGTAGCCCACGCCATCCCAGCTGTCTTCACAGCGAGCGAGGAATTTATAACGCTGCCCGTCGCCTTTTACCCGTAACCGAAAGCCGTCGTACTGACTCACATCCCACGGACTACCAAAATTCTTTGTGCGTACCGAAGCAAAGCCACCGTTATTTTCCGTAGAGACATTGCCGGTAAAGTTCGCCACATTCCCCGCAAATTGCAAGCGGCTACTACTGACACCACCCATCACCACGTCATCAACAGCGCCCCAAAGCTGGGCTAGAGCTGGGGAAGGGGACTGAAAATCAAATAATGTCCAGCTCGGTGATCGCCACGACTCTACTTGCTGCGCAAGGTTTAGAAATGTCCGTTTATCAGCCTCGGGCAAATCAACACACAGGATTGCCATATCCGCCGCCGCAATCGTATCTGCCGTGATCCCGGCGATCGCCACAGGCTTTACGGAATAACCCCGCTGCTCTAGGAGCGATGCCACCACCATATTTTCCGGGCGATCGCCCCCGACGACTAAAATTTGCCCCATTTTTTCTAGCTCTCCCGCTGGCGATAAAAACACATTTGATGTGGACTGACCCAAGAATGATTTCACATAGCCGCTAAACGGTAGAACATCAAAGTCATACAAAGTCTGTGCAAAACGACCAATATCCCAAGTTGCCATTACATCACTCCGTCAGTCACCACAGTCTATTATTGCAATTTCAATGCCGCCTTAGATTCCAGCCCGCAAATCCCACCAAAGAAAAGGCGATCGCCAAACCTCAAGGACTTAATCTTGTCGTGTTTTTTCTCACAAACAAAAAGCAGTAGTACCACCAAGATTTTCACCCAGCAAAACTACTGCTATCAGCTTATTCTGTTGATTCCGTTAAACTAACGCTGGCTCATCACCTAAAGCGCAACGTCAAAAATAAAAGTCGTTAGACGGCGACAGGGGACTCCTGCTCTTTCTGAGCCATCACACGCATGAGGTCAACCATACGATTCGCATAACCCCACTCATTGTCATACCAAGAGAGAATCTTAAAGAACTGATCATTAAGGGCAATACCCGCACCCGCATCAAAAATACTAGAGTGAGCGTCGCTAGTGAAATCAGTGGAAACCACTGCATCCTCTGTGTAATCCAGAATGCCTTTCAGTTCACCGAAAGCCGCCGAACGGATTGCCGCGCAAATTTCAGTGTAGGAAGTAGGCTTCTCTGTACGGAAAGTGAGATCCACCACAGAAACATCAGGTGTCGGCACACGCAATGCCATACCGGTGAGTTTGCCAGCGAGTTGAGGCAGAACAAGAGTGACCGCTTTCGCCGCACCAGTAGAAGCGGGAATGATATTTTGGCCAGCACTACGTCCAGAACGATTATCTTTTTTATTTGCGCCGTCTA
>CAZXBK010000059.1:10931-22712 GCA_964638765.1 uncultured Synechococcus sp.
GTTGAGTCGCAGTAGTTGCGTGAACTGTCGTCATTAAACCTTCGGCAAGACCAAAGTGCTCATCAATCACCTTGGCGATCGGTGCTAGGCAATTAGTGGTACAGCTGGCGTTAGACACGATGCGGTCAAACTCAGGATTGTACTGGTCGTGATTTACACCAACAACAAGGGTAGGAATGCGCTGAGGCTCACTAGTGGGCGCAGAGATAACAACGCGCTTAGCACCAGCTTCAAGGTGTTGGGAAGCGCCAACAAAATCACGGAAACAGCCTGTCGCTTCGACAACGTAGTCCACATTTAGCTCCGCCCAAGGTAGCTCTGTCGGCTTGCGGATCGAAGTACAGCGGATAAATTCACCATTTACGATGATGCCGTCTTCGTTGTGTTCTACAGTGCCCGGAAAACGTCCGTGAGTAGAGTCATATTTGAGGAGGTAAGCAATCTTTTCGGGAGGAATTAAGTCATTAATACAAACAAATTTAAAGTCTGGGTTGTGGATAGCTGCACGGAATACGAGGCGACCAATGCGTCCAAAACCGTTAATAGCAACTTGAAGAGATGACATATTTATTTTTGCTCCGAACAATCTTGTCTGGTCAAAATGTTTTTCTTGACTTTACAGGCTTATTCTAGAAAGCATTTTTTTATTCGGTGCCCTTTATCGAAGAAGTATAAAGTTACGAAACATATTGCTGTTTGGCGAAATGTTTCAGAGCATTAATTTCACGACAACAAAAAGCCTGTTTTCAAGGTTTAACGGTGTTTTTCGATTCATTCGGTCGAAATTTCTTTGCTTTCTATTTAGATTTCAGGACATTCTTTTAATTCGGAGATGATCTGTTCATAACATTGAAAGCGGTAGGATATGAAGAAGTATCAAGATTATCTCAAATTAATAGAAGTCAGTACTCTCGCCTGTCTTAAAAAAGGAGCATAAATACTCACTTTTTCTTAATTTCTTTAGACCTGAAATTATCTAATTTTTTTGATTAGGACAGAGCAATCTATTTTTAAATAACAGTCAAAATGTTCAGAAATTTCTGAGTTATCAAAGATTTTTTTTCGATAAACGCTATATGATTGCAGCGCTAATTTAAATAGGTGCTGAGCTTTTCTTCGAGGTCATTCACTTGTATGGGCTTACTGAGATAGTCATCAGCGCCCGCGGCCATGCACCGCTCACGATCGCCGGACATGGCAAGCGCTGTAATCGTAATCACGGGGATATCCTGCCACTGGGGTAGTTGTTTCACGGTTTTTGTGAGAGTCAAACCATCGACGTGGGGTAACTGTATATCCATCAAAATCAAGTCTGGTAGGCGATCGCCAGTATTTTCTTGGAGACGTTCAAGCATCTGTTGGCCATCGGCAATAATTTCGACGCGATAGTCGTGCATTGATAAAATTTCAGTAATTAAAGTTTGATTGAAGGGTTTATCTTCCACCACCAAAATAAATTGCTGCCCAGAGTCAATCACTGGGGTGTCTGTATCCGTGGCGATCGCCGGGGATTTCGTAGACGAAGACGCGATTTCCTCTTCTTCCGCAGGAGTCATTAATGTCAGAGGTAACCAAACCCGAAACCGACTGCCTGCATCAACATCAGACTCGACCGAAGCCACCCCACCATGCAATTCCGCTAAGCGTTTCGTGAGTGCTAAACCCAAACCTGTACCTTCATATTGGCGCGTCAGTCGTCCATCAACCTGGAAAAAGGGCTGAAATAATCGCCCCTGATCCGCAGGACTAATGCCGATGCCCGTGTCAGCGACTTCCAAACGGAGGTATGGCGTACTAGCTTCAATCACACTAGAATCTGTCCGCTGTTCCTGTAGAAGTTCTTCACCGTAGGCAAGACGTGTTGACAGGGTAATTTTGCCGCGCTTGGGTGTAAATTTCACTGCATTGGACAATAAATTAATCAGAATTTGCTGTACCTTACGGCGATCCAAAGCCGCTTGATTTACCTGACTAGAAGTATCTAGAGTCACCTGTAATTTCTTCGCGGTTGCCCGTGGTTGCACCATCGACAGGCATTCCTCACACATCTCTGGCACATTGACAGTATTAATATCTAGCTCAGTTTTTCCAGCTTCTATTTTGGATAGATCCAAAATGTCATTAATCAAAGCAAGGAGATGTTGGCCGCTTTTCTCGATTGTGTCGAGGTAGTTGAGCTGGCGGTCATTGAGCTGCTGACTCGTTTGACGTCGCAATAAATCAGAAAAGCCGATCACACTATTTAAAGGTGTCCTCAGCTCGTGGGACATAGATGCAAGGAACTCGGACTTGAGACGGGAGATTTTTTCTAATTCTTGATTGGTGCGTTTCAGTTTTTCTTGGGATTGGGCACGCTCGATGGCAGCGCCTAAAATTTGGCAGGCTGCAACCAATACATCCTGCTGGGGAGCATCTTCTAATGGCGCTTCAATACGGGACTCTAAGGTCAGAACTGCAAGGATTAAACCTTTTTGATCTTTAATCGGGAAAATCCCTAATTGACCAATTCCCGGATGGCGAAAGGCTTCTACTGCACCGGGATGCTCGGCATAATTATCGACAAACAGAGGTTCACCCGTTTCAACGACCCCCCACAATAATCCTTGTCCATAGGGAATGCCTTCATTAAGACAATCTTCCATTGCTGCGATCGCCTCACCATAGGTGGCGACAAACTGGGAGGAAATGCCGTTGGTAATCATACTGGCACGACGGCGATCGCCCTGCCCAGAAATTAATTTAATATCCCCAAAAGCGGCACCCATATTTTCCACAAGGTAGCGTAGGGCGTACTTGCCAATCGCCTCAACACTAGTCACACTCTGCAAACGCTCGGCTAATCCCAACAGAAAACTAAGGCGACGAATTTCTTGATCTTGGGAAGACATAATTTAATGACAGCGGCTCATTGCAAGGCGAACGCAGAAATATTGTTAACAAATCTATATATACCTACCATTGTAAGTTATTTTTTTCGGGACAGCAGCGATCGCCCTCCGGGAGAAAGGGCAATGAAATCAAGGCAGGAAAAATATCCTGACCTAATTTGCCAAAGAATGGCGAAACTCCCGATAGGATGAAAGGGCACCCCTTTATTTCGTCGATGTCATGGGCAATATCGCCACCCTCCGCGATCAATGGCGACATCACTGTCAACAAACCGAACTCTCTAAACTGCCCCAGGTAGACTGCACTCTCGTTGTCGATTGGCTCCTTGGGGAAGACGCGGCGCAAAAAGAAGCGCTCCCAGCGGAGCAATGGCTGTTATTTGAAAAGGGCATCACCTATCGCTACCGCGTCTTAAGCAAATATCTCGCGATGAAACCCAGCCAACGTTTTGGGCGATTATTACGTCGCTTGAGTCACGTGGTCACCCTACGGCAGCAAATTCAAACTTGGATTTCCCTCAGTCGCGATCGCCGCCGTACCGTTTACGATGTCCTCGAAGAAGTCCTCCAAGAAATGTTGCAGCGTGACCGTTATCTCCGCCAGGAGTTGGCGTGGCTGCGGACTTGTCGCCCTCCCCGCTCCCTCCAAGAAGCCTTCCTCTGCACCGTTCTAGAGGAATATTGCCTACGCCCTATTCAAAATCAACCTCTAATTAGCTACCGTTTCGTTAATTTAATGCGGCGTTACCAGCGCTCTGGTATGACCAATGTGCCCGCAAACCAATCTTTAAAATTATTGTCCACCGAGCTAGAACTCAAAAATAGCGAACAAACTCTCAATCTCCTTGATAATGAGGCGATCGCCCGCCACCAGACCAAAGACGAGCTGTGGCAACAGGATTTTTTGCGCCAAGCCGTAATGAATAACTTTTTGACCTACCTCAAAGAAAACCTCAAAGATCCCCTCGCCGTCCCCTGGCTAGAACTTTATCTTCAAGGTAAAACCCAAGAGGCGATCGCCCAGGCCCTCGATATTCCCATCAAAAAAAGCTACCGTCTCCGGGATAAAGTCAAGTACCACGCCATCCACAATTTTGCGATTAAAACCCAGCCAGCATTGGTGGCTGCTTGGCTGCAAACGAGCCTCACCGAACATCAACTAGGTCTGACCTCCGAACAATGGGAAACCCTGCAAACACAGCTCACTCCCGAACAACAACAACTCCTCGGCGAACTCCAAAAATCGACCACCGACTCCCCGGTCGTAAAGCTAGATAATGAATCCCCGTCCCTACTTCAGCAATGGAGTAAAATTTATTTAACTGCCCAAAAACTAAGGGGCTAATGCTTTTCCCTGAACAAGGCAAAATCTGAACGATGGCAGAAACACTCCAAATTCCAATCGAACCCTTTAATTGGTCTGACATCAATCTAGAGCAATCATTCAGGCTGGTAGAGAGATATATTCCCCTTCAGGTGTGTCGTAATCATTTAATTCTGCCGCTGAAGTTTCAAAATCATTGCCTCACCCTTGGCATCGTGGACTATACAAGTCCTAACGTGCACCTTATTATCAAAAAATTACTAAGTCGCAAAAATCTTACCCTTGTCGCCCAAAAGCTTGATCACAGAACTTTTCAGCTACTGTTATCTTCTTTTTTGAATTACCAGCAAACCAGCAACAATTCTGCGGTGAAGCGCGACCGAAACAAACCTCAAACGAAACCCCAGGGAGCATCCTCGGCAAATTCTCCCTTGTCAGAAAAAGCGACCTTTGTTATTGACGAAAAATCTACGACTGGCGCAACCATTGATCCGCAGGCGATTCCCTCCCTCGATCAAAGTTCTATTTCGAAGATCGTATCCAACGACGATAAGGCCACAGCTATTTTTGATGGGGACATCGCAGAACTCCAAGCCCAAGCTAATGGTGGCGATCGCCGGTCATTAGAACCCTTAACCAATCCCGACATTCCCTCAGTACATGTCCCCAATGCCCCCGTCCAACTTCGGGAAAATAACCTCAATCAACAGCAGGAATCCTCACCTCAGACCTACAATCGCCTTAACCTTGCCCCCAAATATCTTCATCAACCCCTAGACAAACTATCAAGTCTTCCCGCCAAACAGCTGTGGCAAGAACTTTTAGGTCGGGTACTTTCAAAAGGTATTGGCCGACTATATTTCGAAAATCATGCCAGTGAAGGTCGCATTCTCCTCAGCGAAAGTGGCGTGATGAAAGAAGCCCTCTATGGCTTACCGATTAAAACGTTTTATGGCGTCCTAAACGAGTTTAAGCGGCTGGCTCATATTCCACCCGTTCCTGTCCTCAAGCCAAAAAAAGCGGAGATGGAGCAGTATTACAACGACGAAAGGATTCTCCTGCGTTTAACCATCATTCCCGGCAAGCACGGTGAAGAGGGAACAGTCCAAGTTTTGCGTGGTCAAGCTTTAGTTTTCCACCAACAAAAACAAATGGACGATCAGGGGAATGAAGCCCTCCAGATCGCCCAACAATTAGAGCGGAAGCTACGGCATATTTACCTCCGTAGTCAAATTAATCCCTCTCCCCTCACAGCATTACCAGAACTCATGGCTGCCTGCGATCGCCTCAAGGCACAGCTAGAAACGATCCACTACAAATAACGGTTGCTAAAAACGCCTCAGGTCAGACTTAAGACAACTTACGGCGTACAGGCACAGGTGCAGGCGCAGGAGGAGTCGCCATAAACTCTTCTAGATCAACCTTTTCCACAAAGGGTTCATAACCGAGCCAACGGTGAGACAGCTCTGCAAATTGCTCTGGGCTACCACTGACCGCAAAGCGAGTCGGCATGGGGGGGACAGTATTTTTTAAACCCATTAAATCCAGTTCTTGCTCTGTGGCCCTAACGACGTATTCTGCCGGATCGACGCAGACGACATGGTCAGGCAAAATGCTTTTAAACACACCAGCAAGGTGACGATAGTGGGTGCAACCAAAGACTAAAGTGTCGATATTTTGATCAATGAGCGGCTGTAAATATTTACGGGCAACTCGTTTTGTGTGGGGGTCATTAATGCGGTTCGCCTCAATCAGGGGCACAAAGTCGGGACAAGCCATTTGCCACACTTCTGCGTCGGGCTCTACCTCTTGGATCGCATTTTTGTAAGCGTTACTATTCACCGTAGCTTGGGTCGCAATAATGCCGACACGCTTCCCCCGTTGTACCGCTCCCTTAGCGCCGGGCAAAATTAAACCGAGCACAGGGGTTTTAAATTCTGAGCGGATAATATCAAGGGCAACAGCAGAGCTAGTATTACAAGCCATCACCACCATTTTGACCCCCTGGGCTTCCATCCATGTCAAGATTTCTCGGACGTATTGGATCAATTCTTCAGGGGAACGATTTCCGTAGGGTAGACGAGCTGTATCAGCAAAATAAATAATTGATTCTTTGGGAAGCTGATGATACAACGCCCGCAGCACGGTAATACCACCGAGACCACTGTCGAAGATCCCGATTGGAAACGTTTTTGAATTGCCCATAGATTAAAGTACTCACACCAATTGAATTAAACAAAGATTAGCGTAGTTTTTTCCACTGCGCGTCAATTCTTTGTCGGAAGTTTGTGGGGAGATAGTGAATTTTAATCTAACTTTCCAAAGCTAACGAACACTCGTCTGGACATATTCTAAAATTCCGTCGGCGATCGCCTTAGCCATGCGACTACGGAAGGCGGGGCTGGCTAGATTCGACGCATCCTCACGACCTGTCACAAAACCGACTTCGACGAGGGCAGAGGGCATGGCAGTATGGCGCAGCACATAGAAACGGGCTGTTTTTACGCCGCGATCCCGCATGCGAATTTGACCTAAAACATTGCGGTGGATCGCCTGGGCTAAACCTCGACCGGATTGGAAATAGTAAACTTCAAAGCCATTAACATCGGGACGACTCAAACTAATGGAATTAGCGTGAATACTGACAAATAAATCGGCATTGGCATTATTCGCCAGTTCGGCACGGCCAGCAAGGCTAACGAAATAGTCTGTATTACGGGTCATGCGAACGCCGATACCGTTTTGCTGCAAAATCTGCGCCACTTCTAGGGAAATGGGGAGAATCACATTTTTTTCTTGTAAGCCACCGATACCCACTGCACCAGAATCTCTACCGCCGTGGCCGGGGTCAATCATTACCACAATGTTGCTACGGGGTGGATTAAATGAACCGGGGGGATTGGTGTTTTGGGCAGGCGGGACAAAGACGGAGCTATTGCCGGGGGAATTACTAAAATCCCTTAGACGGTTTAGTTCAAGGGCAATAAGGCGATCGCTGGGCTGGGTCAGGTCACCAACTTGGACACCGAGGGCTGGCTCAATTTGAATGAGGACACTGGTATTAGTTTCCTGTCGCATCGAGATGCGCGACACCGGACTATTGGCATCGAGCTGAGGCCCCCGTACAGGCTGGGCAAGCTCAGCATTATTGACGCGGATTTGGTAAACGCCGTCGTTACGATTCCAGCCACCCACAGCATCGAGAGTCTCATCGCCCCGCACGATTAGTAGACCGCCATTATTGGCTAAATCAACGGATTCAACGATCGCCAATTCTTCGGAGGAGGTTTGCACCACACGATCGGGGACTTGGACTGGACTCACATCCCTTGCCTCGAGGTTATCCGTACCACCTGCGGGAATAAAGACAAGACCACCACCACCGTAGGAATTGTAAAGGGCACGCCATTCGGGACTACCGTCGGCTAATTCTAGGGAAATGCGAGCTTGGTTACTGCGGACTTGTTCAAACTCAATTTGATTAACTTTGTAGCGATTAATATCAAGGGTTTGACCGCGTAGGGCTTGGGGCAATTGCAAATCGTTGAGGGTAAATTCGAGGCGATCGCCGTCCTGTTCTGATTCGATTTCACCGTCGCTGACTTGATCGAGGTTGAGATAAAAACCACCACGGGTAACCTGAAAACGATCCTCCAGAAAACTATCCTCTGCCTGTCCCGTTGCTGCCCCAATTTGTTCGTCAGTAATGCGTTGAGAAGTTTGGGCACTGGTGACACGCTCCGGCTCTGGTAAGGTCACCGACCAATCACTCGGCGACCGCCCCTCAAACTTAATGCCACTAGGATCGAGGGTATAGCCCGGCTCTAGCTCAATGACGAGGCGTGCGGTGTTTGGCGTGAATTGACCTAGGCGCACAGTACGAATTTTGCCGCCGTAGTTCTGGTTTAGTAGAGGGCGACTCAATGTAGTGCCCGGTAAATCAATCACTAAACGACTGGGGTCAGGAATAAGTTGGGCCTGTGGCTGGACGCTGCTATTGGTGCGAAATTGTAGTTCGCGACGCTGCTCGTTAAACTCCCAAAAGATTAGTTGACCCGCCCAGGCTGGCAACTGCCATGTGGAAACGGTGAGTAGAGTTAAGCAGAACCAAAAGAATTTCACAGTCAAAAAATCCTCTGATAAAAAAGGGAATAAACAATAAAACAGGTGCAGCTAAAATGTGCACCTCGGTTTGTCAAAGGGACGCAGCGATCGCCGGATATGTTTCAGGGGCAAATCGCGACATCCCATTGTATCTTTCCTAAACCTGTTCTGACTCGGCGACGGCTTCTGGCTCTTTAAAGACGACACGTAGGAAAGGCGGTGCGACAAATGTTGTCAAAATGACCATCATGATAATGGCGGCCTCAGTGGACTCAGACAGCGCACCACTAGCGGATCCGACCCCGGCAAAGACAAGACCTACTTCACCACGGGGAATCATCCCCACACCGATAGCAAGCTTATTCAACTGCTGTTGGCCAAAAACCGTAAAGCCCGTGATCACTTTACCAACGATCGCCACCACAATTAGAAATGCCGCAATCACCAAACCTTCGCGGTTGGCAGGGACAGCAGGATTGAGCACACTTAAATCTGTCTTCGCACCGACACAAACAAAGAAAATAGGCACAAATAAATCGGCGATCGGTAAAACTTGCTCTTCCAATTCACCGCGCTTACTCGTTTCCGCCAAAATTAGACCCGCAGCAAAAGCACCCAAAATTGCCTCTAGCTGGATCACCGTCGCGATATAGGACAGTACAAACGCAAACACGATGGACACAGTCAGGAGTTCACCCCGTGTTTTCATGCCATCCACAAGACTGACAAACAAGGGACTGAGTAAACGACCCACAATAATTGCGCCAACAAGGAAAGTTCCCGCACTGACGATCAACCAAATGGTACTCACAATTTCTACTTCGCCCGTTTTAGCAAGACTCGCCACAACCGCCAAGACAATAATGCCGAGGACATCATCGAGTACCGCTGCACCAATAATGATTTGGCCTTCCTTTGTGGTGAGCTGACCCAACTCAGCCAGTACCTTTGCCGTAATACCAATACTTGTCGCCGTTAGTGCTGCCCCGGCGAAAATCGCTGGAATCGTATCAATACCAAAGAAAAAGACAAGGCCTGCTGTCCCGGCTGCAAAGGGCGCAACCACCCCAACCACCGCCACAATGGCAGCTTGGGGGCCAACTTTAATCAGCTCCTGTAAATCAGACTCAAGGCCAATTTCAAACAGAAGAATAACAACACCCAGTTCGGCTAAAACCGAAATCACTTCACTCTGGGTCGCAAATAAAGCGGGGGCAGCTTCTGGACTTAAACCCGCAGTGGTTTCTAAAAATTTAATGAGTAGCGATTCGGAGGCTGGAATGCCACTTTCTGGGAAGACAAGTAGACCGAAGGCTGAAACACCGACAAGTACACCACCAACAAGCTCTCCTAGCACTGGCGGCAAATTAATGCGGGCACATAACTCTCCGCCCACTTTACTGGCGAAGTAAATGACCACCAAACTTAGCAAGACGGATGCTAAAACCATTGACGGCTCGACGGCCTCCCCTGCTGGGGCATTGAGGAGGAACGATTGAAAATACGGCATAAATTTATGAGATGTAACAACGGGCAGTAGTAACCAAACGGAGAATTTCTAGGGCTAAGTTGGGTTTACTGCATCGGCGGCTTTAACGGTATCACGCAGGTTTAGGACGTTTTTGCCAAAGCCATCACAACAATTTAACAAACTGATAGAACATTCTAAGGTTTAAATCTAACGGATTTGTCCTGAAATGGCGGCGATCGCCCTGTCTATGGAGGTAGTTCTTCTCTTAATTTTCGGTGCTGTTATGTCTGAACCTTTGCTATTGGCGGCGAGTCTACTCAGTGGAGAGACAGCGGTAGGGGTCACGCCCCAGCCCAAACCTGAAACAGACCCTTGGCAAATGGTTGATCAGATGGGCTTGATCGACCAGCAACGGGTAGAGGCATACCAGCAGCGCTCCCAGCCCCTCGCCCAAAAAGCTTCGGTCACCAAGCCAGAAGCAAGTAGTAAATTTGCCACCCGTAGCAACACGACTAGCGGCACCCAGACCTTCGCAAAAATTAATTCTCCAGCAACACCAAGCAAAAATCCCGTCGCCTACTATCGCTACTCCAGCGATTCTCCAGACACCCTAACGATCAAACAATCTAGCTACCAACCGAGCCAACCCCAGACACCGCTACGTCAGACATGGCAAACGGGAAACTCCTCAGCGCGCCAACCTAGCTCAAATCCTCAGCTTTTCAGTCAGCGGGTCAATGCCCTCAAAGCAGGACAACTGTACACTCGCTTAAAAGGAAATAGTTTTGAAACTGCTTGGGCTGGGGCAAGACAACAGCCCACCCACCAAGACTGGCAAAATTTATTACGACAAGAAGCCAAATCCGTCGCAACGGGACAGGGCAATAATCGCTTAGGGGTATTAGTTGGTGACTCTTTAAGTATGTGGTTTCCCAGCGATCTACTCCCCGAAGGTAAATTATGGCTAAACCAGGGCATTTCTGGAGAAAATACAAGCCAAGTGTTGCAACGCCTTGATGCCCTTGACCGAGTTCGCCCAGAAACAATTTATGTGATGGCAGGGGTCAATGACCTCAAACAAGGTGCCTCCGACGCAACGGTACTCAATAATTCTCGTGCCATTATCCGTCGCCTACGCTATCAACACCCCTACGCGACAATTGTGGTTCAGTCTTTACTACCAACTCGTACTGCGTATCTTTCACCTTCACGGGCAATCCGTCTAAATCAAAAATTACAGGCGATCGCCGCCGAAGAAAATGCAGGCTACCTCAACCTCCATGCTTTATTTGTCGACCAAGAGGGCAAGATGCGCCAAGACCTAAGTACTGACGGCGTTCACCTTAATCGTCAAGGTTATAAAGTGTGGCAGCAGGCAATGCAACAAGCGGAGCAATGGGTAGCTAAAGCGAGTTAGACAAGAGCCATTTCATTTAGCCGTGATAGTTACGAGCAATAAAAAGAGCCCAAAGATTTGGGCTCTTTCTGAATGTTTATTGTTTATTTTTGATTGCGAATCAGTGCTGCCATCACATGGGATGAACTAAGCAAGGTGGCGCGAAGCTAATTTCTCAAGGTTAAGCTGAGTATCGTGGAGTAGCTTGTGCAAGCTGTCGTTAGCTGGCTCTAGGTTGGGTGTTAAATCTTTAGCTTGGAGTGACATGTGCAGCTGAAGTTCAGCGACGTAGTTGCTCATATCTTCTGTAAATGCTGACTCAACTTGAGATGTGGTGGAAGAAATAGCCATTGCTTTTTTGCTGTTACATCAAAAACTCGTTGGCAAAGAGAATATCATGCCCATTAAGTAAATCTGCTGAGTGGAAAAGAAACGCAATATTTCTCAACAGCTACTTATAAAACTTATATTTTCACGAGACAGGCAAAATTTACGATGCGGCTGCTACATCAGTCTCGAGGAGTTCTCTAAACCGAATTTCGTCCTTATGAGGGTCTGCTTGGCTTACTTTGACCTCTCGGCGATCGCCTAAAGTGAC
>CAZXBK010000060.1:0-22668 GCA_964638765.1 uncultured Synechococcus sp.
CAACTTATTGCTCTTGTTCTGTTGTGCTTGTTTCAGGCTGGTCTAGGCCAAACCGAATTTTGAAACCAGAGTTGTAGGATTCACTTTTCGGTGCATCGGCAGTCGCTTCATCTTGGACAGAACGAAATTCGACATCTACTTTTTCTTCATCTGAAAGAGTCAAGGTTTGCACGTCGGCATAGGGATTTGACGTGAATCTTGTGGAGGTAAATTCATTCGTAATTTGACTTGGCCACATGATTGTTTCTGAACCTTGGGCGATCGCCTCAGACGCAGAAAAAGAAAATATTGCACCTGCGCCAAAAATTGCAGAAGCCAGCCAAAATGTTGGAGATGCTTTGGTAGTCATGGGTTTATGGGGGGTAAATAGAGATTGTGAGAGCAAAGCTTATGTTCATATTACCCAGAAGCTCTAGAGAATATCCGCGTCGTCGGGGAGATTATCAGTAAACCTAAAGAATTAGCCAAAAACCCATTCCAAAAAATGGGATAAATCTTGCACTTTGCCAAATGCTGTCCTTGGGATTGAGGTCGCCAAGCAAAAAGATTTGGAACAGCCAAAAACAGATTAGATCCGCGATAAAGGCAATACTTAAACGACTTTCGCCCATCTGCTTCAGAAAATAAGCCAGGCGATCGCCGATATCCCCAAATTCAGGACGAGCCAATCCAAACCAACCCAGTGAAACAATGCCAACAATTAGAGCCACTGATGCAAACCCTCGGGCAATTAATTTTTGCTGCGGAATAAATGGTTCTGGTGAAATATCTTTGCGGAGCGCCATGTATGGAATAAGGAAAACATTTGTCAAAAACATCCCACAAGACCACAAAATCGTTCTTGGTAAATGCTCTCCCCGGCGATCGCCCCACATTACTGGCAAAAACATAAATATCCACGCCACCGCAAAATTAAACAGCGCTTCATCGACTGGGTTCAGAGCTGGTGCAATCATTGTTTCGACACCCAGCTGATTGAGCAATGGCAAAACAAAAAAGAAATTCAGGGATTCGGCCTTAACCTCTTCGATGGTTTCCGGCTGAATCTGCCATACCGGTTCACCACCAAACGGCATTCCTGACGGCGCAAATAATAGAGAGCCGACATACACAACCCAAAGAATCCACAGCCACTTCCGATTACTCATCACACACTCAAAAAAAACTACCTATTAGTGTTCCGAATTTTTGGCGGCGATCGCAACACAAAAAAGATACAAAAAGACGATATTTACAGATTAAACAACGTTTTCAGACGGTGTCGTACCCAAGTCACAATATTAACCTCCTGTTCATCCGGCGGTAGACAACCCATTTCCTGCATTTCCCGTTTCCGCTGAATCAACTCCTCTTGGTGGTTACTCAGTTCATCAACTAACGCCTCATGGAAGTCTGGATGCTTTTGTAATAGAACTTTGAAATTATTGTTTGTAATCGCGAAAAGTAGCGTATTTTCTAAAGCCTTTGTTGTCGCTGTTCGAGGCACACCTAACATTAAAGACATTTCCCCAAAAAAGTTACCTGCTTCTAAAACAGCTAATTGTTTTTTTAGAGTTTCGGCATACACTTCAATACTGCCAGAAAGAATAATATAAAAAGCATCACCGGGATCATTCTCTCTAAATAAAATCTCTCTTTTTTTCAAGGGTTTTAATCGACCAATTTCAATAATTTGCCGTAATCTGAACTCACTGAGGTGACTGAAACAACTCACTTTTTTTAGTGCTGCCCGAATCGAAATCTGAGGTTCACTAATTGTTGTGCTTTTTATTTTTGGAACTTCATCAGCATCCGGAATCGTAGTTTCTGGAACGTGATCTGCAACATTAGATTTAAACGCCGCAAAATTAATATTGTGTAGCCATAGTTCCCGCTGAGGAAAAGGGATTTTGATGTGGTTTTCGCGAAATTTATACTCAATTGTAAAGTGCAATGAGCTAGTAATTTCTTCTTTAAATCCCATCTGATCACTCTGGATCCATACCCATAATTCAAAACAAAGGGCATTGTCGCCAAAACCAATAAAAATCACCTGAGGCGAAGGCATCTGCAAGATATTTTGGTCTAAATAGGCTGCCACCAATAAAACCTCCGTCACAAGGGTTGTATCACTGTCATAGGCAACCGTTACGGGAATCTTTAGACGAACATGGTCAGTTTCATAGTGGAAATTAACGATTTGATTTTCGACAAAGTGACTATTAGGAATAACGACAGAAGAACCATCTTTTTTCCTGACAACAGTCGCCCTTGTAGAAATTTCTTGGACAAAACCACAAAGCTCACCCAATCGCACATAATCACCTGTTTTAATTTTGCCTTCAGTCAGTAAAGTTAAACCGCTAATAAAATTCTTGGTGAAATCCTGAAACCCTAAACCAATACCAATGCCAAGACCACCACCAATTACGGCCAAAATCGAAATATCAAAACCTGTCGTTTGCAGAATAACTAGTAAAAAGAAAAAGCCCACGCCATAGCTAATAAAGTTAGCAATAATGTAGCGGCTACCTTTATCAACAATGACTTTGGTTAAACCTTGATACTTAAGAAATCGATTAAGGTAATTCGCCAAACAAAACGTGATGATGACGAAGAAAATTAGCTGAACAATCTCCACAAGGGAAATCGAACTACGCCCAACCTGAAATTCAATCGTCCGAACGAGATTTAGTAAATTACTCACAAAATTCCACATGGGCAAAGTGTCGGAGACCTGAAGCGCTGGTTATTCTTTCCCAATTTTAGAAGCTGTTCTCAGAAGTTTTGTGGCAAAGCCCAAGAAGAAATATCAACAACCTTGACCGCCGATCGCCCTCTTACTTTAGAATAAGAATGATTATCATTCTCGAATAGCGCAACTATGGCAGTTCGTCAAAAACTTATCTTATCCAGTACCCTTCTCTGTCTCGGTTTAGGTGGATTGGCAGCATGTGGGGATACGGTGCAGGAACCCTCATCTACCGTAGAAGAGACCACTTCAAGCACTTCAGAAACGGGTAGTGAAGAACAAGGCGATCGCCTCAGCATTACAGTTAGTATTCTACCGCAGCAATATTTTGTCGAGAAAATCGGCGGCGATCGGGTTGATGTACAGGTTATGGTTCCTGAAGGGGCGGAACCGGAGATTTATGAACCCAAGCCCCAGCAACTGGCAAATCTCAGTGAAGCGGATGCCTTTATCGCCACAGGTATTCTCTTTGAAGACATTTGGGCAGAACGCATTAAAACAGCGAACTCTGAGATGCTCGTTACTGATAGCTCTACAGGCATCGAGAAAATTGAAATGGTTGCCCATAGCCATGCCCACCATGACCACGACGAAGAAGCCCATGCATCCCATGATGACCATGATCACGACCACGGTGAAAAAGAACATTCAGATCATGACCATGAGAAAGAGCACGCCGACCATGAAGACCACAGTGACCATGAAGGACACAGTGAGGAGGAACACGCAGCCCATGCAGGACACGACCATGGCGATGATTTGAAGGATCCCCACACATGGTTATCTCCAAAATTGGCGAAGGTGCATGCTCAAAATATTTACGATGCTTTAGTAGAGCTAGAGCCAGAGTCCGAAGCCGTCTTTAAAGAAAATCTCGATGCTCTCCTAGCGGAAATTGATGAGCTAGATCAGGCGATCGCCGCCGAATTAGAAAATTTATCTAGTCGTTCGTTTTTAGTCTTTCACCCAGCGTGGGGTTACTTTGCAGAAGACTATGACCTTGAGCAAATTCCCATTGAAGTAGGAGGCCAAGATCCTAGTGCCGCTGAATTAGCCGAATTGATCAATATCGCTGAGGCAGAAGATATTCGTGTCGTTTTTGCCCAGTACCAGTTCAATGCGAAACCTGCCGAAACAATTGCCAGCCAAATTGGTGGGGAAGTTGTGTTTATTGACCCCCTTTCTCCCGACTGGGCTAATAACCTCAAGGAAATTGCCTCACAGATTGCCCTTGCCAATACGCCCTAGAGCACTACTTCATGGATACAGTTATTTCTCTTGATCATGTCTGGGCCGGATATCCCCAAACGCCAGTGCTTGAAGACATTAATTTAACGGTCAATGATCTCGATTTTGTCGGATTAATTGGCCCCAATGGTGGCGGCAAAACAACGTTGCTCAAGGTTCTACTGGGCTTACTTAAGCCTCAACAGGGGACGGTAGAAATTCTCGGTAAATCCGTTAAACAAGGGCGTAGGTATATTGGCTACGTCCCGCAACTGCTGGAGCTAGATCGCAATTTTCCCATCACCGTCAAAGATGTGGTGAGTATGGGTCGTCTTAGCAAAGGTAAACTGTTTCGTCGCTACAACAAAAAAGATCGAGAGATTATCCGTCGTTCCCTCGAACAGGTAGATATGACCGATAAAGGCGATCGCCCTATTGGAGAATTATCAGGAGGAGAACGGCAACGAGTTTATATTGCGCGGGCTTTGGCCTCGGAACCCAAAATTCTTTTGCTAGACGAACCAACCGCCAATGTCGATTCACGTATCCAAAGCAGTATTTATGAGTTGCTGAGAGAATTAAATCAGTACATCACCATTGTGATGATCTCTCACGACTTGGGGGCAGTGTCGTCCTACGTTAAGACAGTAGGTTGTCTGAATAAAACCCTCCACTATCACAACGATAAACAAATCACTCCCCAGATGATCGAGGCAACCTATCATTGTCCTGTTGATCTCATTGCCCACGGCGTTCCCCATCGGGTATTTCCGGATCACAATGGTGCAACTTCAGACCACGCCCACTCCCACGATTGCAACCATGCTTGAAGCCCTCCAGTTTGAATTTATGCAAAATGCCCTCATTGCAGGGGTTTTGGTCAGCATTGCCTGTGGCATTGTGGGAACGTTTGTGGTGGTGAACCGCATTGTTTTTATCAGCGGCGGCATTGCCCACGCAGCCTATGGTGGCATTGGTCTGGGTTATTTTTTTAGATTTAATCCTGTCTGGGGGGCTGTCATCTTTGCTCTAATCTCTGCCATGGGTATGGGCTGGGTAGAACAAAGAACCAAACAACGTAGTGATACTTTAATTGGGGTACTGTGGGCGATCGGTATGGCGATCGGCATTATATTGATCGACCTTACGGATGGCTATAAGGCTGGTTTGGAAAGTTATTTATTCGGCAGTTTGTTGGCTGTACCTCGTCCTGATTTATGGCTAATGCTGGCGCTAGATGTCATTATCGTTGCGGTGATCACCCTACTGTATAAAGAACTTCTCGCTATTTCCTTTGATCGTACTTTTGCCACTACTCGTAATCTTCCGATTGATACGCTTTATCTACTGCTCATTGCTTTAATTGCTTTGACAGTAGTGATGGTGATGCAAATTGTGGGACTGATTATGGTGATCGCTCTCTTGACTATCCCTGCGGCGATCGCCGGACAATGGCGCACCGAAATCAAAGAAATCATGTTTTTTTCAAGTCTTTTAGGAATGGTATTCACTACCCTTGGATTGTGGTTTTCCTTCCGCTTTAACCTCACCTCCGGCGCAACGATCATTCTTATTTGTGGGGCGAGTTATCTCTTTAGTATTGGGTTGAAAACACTCTTTAACAGTCGCTCCCTCAGTAGTTTTTAATTAGGTGATGTTATGACTAAAAAACTTACAAAAAATCAACAAAAAATTCTTGGGTTAATCAGTGCATCATCCGCTGAAATGAGTGCCCAAAATCTACATTTCCAAATTAAACAACAGGGTCTCCGTATTGGTCTCGCAACGGTTTATCGCACTCTCAAAGTATTAAAAATTGAAGGCAAAATTCAAGAGCGGGTCACCCCCGATGGCGAATCTTTTTACAGTGCGATCAATGCGGTAGAACACCACCACCACCATTTAAACTGCGTAAGTTGCGGCGAGTCTTATCCTATGGACAGCTGCCCTCTGAGCTTCAAAATTAATGAGTGGTGTAATGACCAAAAGTTTCAAGTTTACTATCACACCCTAGAGTTTTTTGGGTTGTGTGAAAATTGCCAAACAACTTAGGCGATCGCCGCGTGTTTTAGGGCTAATTGGTAATATTCTTCTGCGTGATGAATGAGGCCTGCGGCTTTTTCGTCATTGATATCTTTAATGCGCTTGGCGGGCACACCGACCATGAGTGAACGCGGTGGCACATCCTTCGTTACGACACAGCCTGCGCCAATAATACTGCCAGCTCCGACTCGCACTCCATCCAGCACGATCGCCCCAATCCCAATTAGTGATCCCCGTTCGATATGGGCGCTGTGAATGACAGCTTTATGACCCACCGTTACGTAGTCTTCCAGCACCGTTAATTTGCCCGGATCGCCATGCAAAACGGCTCCGTCCTGCACATTACTAAATTTGCCAAGCTCGATTCCTTCTAGATCGCCCCGCAAAATTGCGCCATACCAAATACTTGCCCCTTCGGCGATCGCCACCTTTCCCATCACCGTCGCATTCGCCGCCACGAAAGCCGCTTGGCTCAAATCAGGTTTTTCTAGAGAGACATTTGACCAAGACTGCTCAGACATTTCGGTATCGTAGATTATGTAGGTAGCCCTAGCATTTTATTACGAATCCCTTCTCGAACAGCCCGAACCATGAAGCAATACCAACAAGCCCTCCGCGTCCGTACCCAAGGCAAATCTCTCCACAAAATCACCTCAAAAGTCAATTCCTACGTTGCCGAATCCGGCATTAAAACAGGACTTTGCATTGTTTTTGTCCGCCACACTTCTGCCTCGCTCATTATTCAAGAAAACGCCGATCCAGATGTCTTGGTTGACCTCGAAAACTTTATGGCAAAACTTGTTCCAGAAGACGGTCGCTCCTACATCCACAGTGCCGAAGGTCCCGACGATATGCCAGCCCATATCCGCTCCATTCTCACTAAAACTTCAGAGCAAATCCCTGTTGCTGGCGGTCGTTTAGTTTTAGGGACTTGGCAGGGCATTTATCTGTGGGAACACCGTCAACGCAGTCATAACCGCGAAATTGTCGTGCATATTTCCGGCGAGTAAACCGTAGTTTTTCGCTGCTAGCCAATTGGAATATTGCCAATGGGTAACCAAACCAAAAATGCACTGCCAACATCCACCTGCGACTGCAACTCAAGGTAGCCACGGTGCTTTTTAGTGATGATTTCGTGGCTAATTGAAAGACCTAAACCTGTGCCTTTCCCTAATGGCTTCGTCGTAAAAAAGTCATCGAAAATACGTTGCTTTACTTCATCCGAAATACCATTAGCGTTATCACTAATTTGTACACAAATAAAATCTCTGGGCTCTACTGAAAAATCATCATCTGGGTCATGATATTTTGTAAAAATATCGATGTTAATAGTAGGTTCCCAGCCAGGTTCTACTTGGGGATTTTGATTTTCTTGTTTTTCTTCTAGAGCATCGAGGGCATTAGCAAGGAGATTAATAAAAACTTGGCTGAGCTGACCGGAGTAACCCAAAATATCGGGCAAATTTGCTTCGTAGTTTTTCGTGACTGTAATGCCACTTTTCTTGAAACGGTTATTCAGGATAAGTAAGGTACTATCGAGGCATTCTGAAAGCTTAATGAGTTGTTGTTTGGTTTCATCAATACGGGAGAAATTGCGGAGACTCGCTACAATTTCTGTCATCCGAACAGCGCTTATCTCGATACTCTGAAGAATTTTCGGTAAGTCTTCTTCGAGAAATTCAATATCGGCTTCTTCCAATTGTTCGGCGATCGCCGGAGTCGGATTAGGAATTTCTGTCTGATAGGTTTTAACAAGAGTGAGCAGGTCATCAAAATAATTTTGTAAGAAGCTCATGTTGCCATGGACACAGTTCACTGGATTGCGAATCTCGTGGGCAATACCCGCTACCATTCGTCCCAAGCTGGCCATTTTTTCTGTCTGCACCATATGGGCGTGGGTCTGTTCGGTGAGCAACTGGCTAGTGAGCTGGTGAATGTGAGATTGGGCGTAGAGCACTAAAGGCACATCGATCAGAGCATATTCACCGTTTTCCCGTTCGACTACGATAGGCTCGTACATTTGATTACCCTCTCGCTCTAAAGCAAACTGTGCTGCTTCGGCAACTGGAGTCGAGTCCGGCAAAATATTTACGGGGAAATTTTCGACATTGTACAGAGTGCTGAGGGGGCGGTGGAGAAAGATTTCTAGGGCATAAGGACGACTCATTCGCTTTAAAAAACGTCGTCGGGAAACCATACCGTAAAATTGCTTGTTTTTAGTGAGAATGATACCCGGAATAACTGTATCTTCTTCAAAGAGTTTGACAACTTTTTTGGTGATATTTTCAACGTCAATTGATACATCGTAGAGCGTCAAATCCCGAAGGGTAGACTCAATGGTCAGATTTGCTAAGCTTTCAGCATAGGTGGTTGAAAGATTTTGTTTCGGTTTAAAAACCATCGGATGTGTTGATAACATTCACTCGGCAAAATTTAGAACAGCAGAAACCATAGTTTTGGTAGAAAAGCCTGAGTAATAAAATCGTTTCGGCTTATTAATCTAACGCTTAATTGTTGTGACGAGTTTATATAGAAGCCGTTGTCATTTAAGCGCTTCTTAATCTTTGAAATGCTTACTCTAGTTAGTACTTTGTGGGTGCCATTAGTCAGGAACAAAAAATAGTATTTTAATGGCGATACCAGTAGATACCCTGTCCCAAAATAATGATGAGATAAACAGGAACAACCCAATTTCCGAATTTAACGTAGAGATTTTGAGTTTGTTTTAAATAAATGTCTGTGGCGTAGGTGATCGTTTCATTTAGTTCAGATTTCCAAAGAGTTTTGCCGCTAGGGGTAATTACCCCAGAAATACCGGTATTACTCGCTCGAACAGTCCACCGATCATTGGCGATCGCCTGCATGATGTCGAGGGCATGGTGCTGGGCGGGCATAGTCGGGCTGTAGTGGGCGTCGTTCGAAGAGACGATAATAAATTCGCCTCCTGCTTTAGTTTGACGGCGAAAGTGCTCTGGATAGGCGGACTCATAGCAAATGGCGGCGATCGCCTTGCCGATGGGTGTCATCAAAGTTGGTGGATTTTGACCGCGCACGAGATGGGCATCAAGGGGCGACAAACGATCAATAAATTTGCCGAGAATCGACTCAAAGGGAATGTATTCACCGAGGGGCACAAGCTGCTGTTTGTTGTAGCGACTGATCACTTCGGTTTGAGCGCTAATCGTAAATAAGCTATTCGTAAAATTTTTGCCCTCTGCACCAAAAGCTCCAAGAATTACAGGCACTCTTTCCCACCGCATCGCCCGAGAGAATTCTGTTCCGCCTAAAATTTGCTCAATCCGAAAAGGCAATGCCGTCTCCGGCGTAACGATCAGATCGACATTTTGCTGCGCTAGCTCACGATAGCCCTTCGTATAGTTGGCGATCGCCCGTGTATTTCCATCTTCGTAGAGCTTAATTTCGTTGGGAATATTACCTTGAATAATGCCAATTTTCGCCGAGCGGTCTGTGACTAACTCTGCATTGGCGAAGAGATACCAACCGCCCAGATGACTCACACTCAATACCAAAACACCCAAGCCCATTAGTAAAGATGTTGTTGCGGTTTTCTTGGGTTGGCGTAAAAAAATGTTGATGCCTTCAGCCCAAAAACCATTGACCGCCACGAGAATTGTTGTGACCGCCGTAAAGCCCGAAAAACGGGTCAATTGTAAAAGAATTAGATTGTGGGGACTCTGACTAAAGGCGAGAAAGTGCCAAAACAAATCACTTTGACTCAAGCAAAATTCGGCAACACACCACAGTGCCGTGCCGAATAAAACGCGTTGTAAACGCAAAAAAAGACCCGTACTTTTCCCTTGGGTCAGATCTTGAAAAATCAGCATTCCCACTGCCCACGACAGTGGAATACAAATGCCCCAAAAAGTAATAATCAGCCAGCAAATTGTCGCGATGCAAATACTCCAAAACCACGGCACACCCATCCAATCCATCGGATGAATGCCCGTAATCCAAAAGAGGGTTAGCCCTTGATAGCCCAAGCCCCATGCCACTGCACAGGCTAGTTTTAACTGGTGGCGATCGCCGAATCTTTTGATCCGATTCCACAGCGACCCAGATTTTAGAGAAACCTGATTATTTGTCGGATTAACGACGATTAGCCAGAGCGGAATAACTGCTACCCACGCCAAATACCACGCCTCTAGCGGCGCAGAGGTAATCCCCATTGCCAAACCGCCAATAAAGGCAAAGAAAATTTTACGCATCATCAGCCGGAAAGTTACCCTGGCGCACATCGTCACTATAGGTTTTGATGGCATCGGTAATGAGACTAGAAAGATTGAGATATTGCTTCGCAAAGGGTGGTGATTTTGGCGATAAACCTAATAGATCCGCTGTCACTAAAACCTGACCATCACAGACCGCACCCGCACCAATACCGATAGTGGGAATCGACAATTTCTGAGTAATCGTTTGTGCCAAACTGCTCGGAATATGCTCTAAAACCACGGCAAACGCACCCGCCTGCTCTAGGGCGATCGCCTCCTGCATTACCCGTTCAGCATCAGTCGCATTTTTCCCCTGTTGACGATAACCGAGAGTATGTACCGACTGGGGCGTTAAACCCACATGACCCATCACCGGAATGCCCAACATCGTTAACCGATCTACCGTTTCGGCGATCGCCGGATGTCCTCCTTCGAGTTTAATCGCCTGAGCAGAAGTTTCTTTTAAAATACGACCGGCCGTATGAATTGCTTGGGAAATACTTTCTTGGTACGTCAAAAATGGCAAATCACTCACAATCAACGCGTTATTAACACCGCGACAAACCGCTTGGGTATGGTGAATCATCGCATCGAGGCTAACGGGCAACGTATTTTCGTAGCCCAACGCAACCATTGCTAAAGAATCACCCACCAAGATGACATCCACCCCCGCCAGATCGACTAAACGGGCGATCGCATAATCCCATGCCGTTAACGTCACAATCGGACGCGCTTCTTGCTTATATCGTTTTAAAGTTCTCGGTGTGACCCGCATGGATATCCTCTAAGGCTGAACAAAACCATAGTGGGGACGAGTTAAACCCGTTGTCAAACTAACCCATGCCAAACCTTGGTATGTCCCAACCCATAATTTATTGCCCACATCCGGGGCGATCGCCAAAACTTGCCGAGAGGGAAGCTGTCCCACCTGACCCAAAACAAAGCCACTATCCGGCTTAAGCCGTACAACTCCCTCATCTGTGCCTGCCCATACTGTGTTGTCAGAGCCGAAGCGCACACTAGTTACATTTTTGCCGCGCATCGACGTGACATTGCGTAAAATCTCGCCGGTCACAGGATCAATCACCAGCAAACCGTCGAGGGTTCCCGCCCACAACAGGCCATCAGGAGCTGTCGCTAAACTATTGACTACGCCGCCAGTAATGTCACGAACGGACTGCATCGGAAAGGCACTGGCCGTATTAATTTGCACCAATCCTAAAAGCGTACCAACCCATAGATTACCGCTCTGGTCGAGGGTCATGGCATTGGGACGTAAGCCGGGCAATTTCTTGAGTGTCGTCATTACCAAGCCCTGATCTGGACTAATCAGAACTAACCCTTGATCTGTCCCGACCCAAAGATAGCCTCGCTGGTCAACGAGTAAAGAAACAATCCGATTTGAAGGTAAAAGAATATTTTGCTTGGTGACTTCATTACTCCGGGAATCAACACGTAGCAATCCCTGAGTTGTACCTACCCAAATTCTGCCGACGCGATCCATTGCCAGCGCTTCAACGTTGTAATTAGTCAGATCGATGCGATTAAGGATGGCGCCAGTATTAGGATCAATGCGCGTCAAACCTTGCCAAGAACCGACCCAAAGATCACCATTCCAATTTTCTAGGAGCGAAGTAACCCGGAGATTTTCATTGCGGAGATTAAACTCTGGCTCAACACTCGGTGGCGGTGGCGGCGTTGTTTCGTAGATAGGCGAGACAAACTCACTAACTTCGGCGATCGCCGCAGGAGCAAGAAAAAAGCTAGAGCAAAAGCCCACCCCAGCTAGCAGAAAGGAGCAAGAAGAAAAAATACGTCCCATAGGATTATGCTGTCGTCGCCACGGAGATTCGCTGCCTATTGTATCGGATTTTTTTCAGGCATTCCCAGAACAAAGATAATCTGCAATATCGTTTAGCTCTTTACGCTCTAAATCTTACAAGTTTTTTTGAGGGAATAGTATCGGCACACAATCTCAAGTCGTCGCGAATAGCACACTCAGTTACTAAAGATATGAGGCGATCACCCCACAGTTTATCCAGACGAATTTTCCAAATACAACAGGCAAAAATTACGATAATCGCAATCGCATCAAAAAAAACAATTAATCTCAGTTACGCTCTGCCTCTATCTCTTGCACCCTAAACGAGAAGTAAACGTAGCTCGATCAAATACTTACTTGTGTTGTCACTAAATTGCAGCTCTAGACCCGTTACCACCAGAAGCCGCAGTTTGACGACAGCGAGGAACCGTTTCTAAGGCTTCGTGCTGCGCTTCATAAATATCGAAAACCGAGTCCATCATCGTCACTTCAAATACAAGACGAGATTCGGGATGAACTTCACAAATACGGAAACTGCCTTGGTTTTTGTCAGCATCCCGCATACCAGCGACTAAAGCCGTTAGGCCTGAGCTATCGACAAAACTAACCTGACTAAGATTAATCACAACATGGGGACTGAGCTTTGAAATACATTGCTGTAGCTCTAGGCGAAATTGCCACGCTGTTCTGATGTCAAGCCGTCCACTTGGAGTCAAAACAATAATTGTTGTTCCGTCTGATGCAGTATGCGTTGCTTGTTCGATCGGAATCACACAGACCTCCCAATAGCTAAGTGCAGATAAGAGCAGCTTATAAATTCATGTCTCATCATACCCAATATTATTTGCTTCGTTGACGATCTACTGCAAATTTGCGCGTATTTACTGAGAAATACACCCATCACCACAATGGCGATCGCCATTGATTTCAGCAATATTAGTGATATTTCTCAGTTTCCTTAAAGATTCAGTAATGGCTCAACTTAAGAGGGTTGCCAGTTTGCCCAATCTTGGGGCTTGAGGAAACGCTCATAAAGTTCTGCTTCGCGGCTGCCGGGTTCAGGCTTGAAATTATATTGCCAACGAACGAGGGGAGGCAGAGACATCAAAATGGATTCTGTCCGTCCATTTGTTTGCAACCCGAAAATTGTGCCGCGGTCGTAGACAAGGTTGAACTCAACATAACGTCCCCGACGGTAGAGCTGGAACTGACGTTCGTGGTCACCGTACTCAATATCTTTGCGACGCTCAATAATCGGCACATAAGAATCGAGAAAAGAACCACCGCAATCTTGCACAAAGGCAAAAATCTCTTCCCAACTTCTTGGAGGTAGCTCATTAAGCTGACGACTATGTTCTGCCGCTGCTTTGTTAGCAAGGGGGCCTTTATACAGTTCGCCAACACCATTTTGATAATCAAAGAACAAACCGCCAACGCCACGGGTTTCGTTGCGGTGCTTTAAATAAAAATATTCGTCGCACCAACGCTTAAAGACGTTGTAATACTCAGAATGGTGGCGATCGCAGGCAGCTTTATAGGTTTTGTGGAAATGAGCTGCATCCTCTGCAAAGGGATAGTAGGGCGTTAAATCTGCGCCACCGCCAAACCACCAAACGGGACCAGCTTCAAAATAACGATAGTTTAAGTGCACCGTAGGGATGTAGGGACTACGTGGGTGCAAAACCATCGACGTACCAGTGGCATAAAAACTATGACCTGCTGCTTCGGGGCACTGCTTCAGGATAGATGGGGGGAGCTGCTCGCCCCAAACCTCGGAAAAATTCACACCACCCTGCTCTAGGATGTTTCCTTCCGTCATGACACGGGAACGACCGCCGCCACCTTCTTCACGCTGCCAAGAGTCCTCTTGGAACTTCCCAGCACCATCAGCCGCTTCCAGCCCAGAACAAATTGTGTCCTGGATTGTCTTCATAAACTTGCTGACGCGCTCCTTTGAATCGCTAGGAGGCAAAGGCTTATTGATAGTGGAGGCTTTCTGGTCTGTTTGCAAAGCTGTCATGATCGCTTAAGAAAGATGAAATAACTTCGGTTAATAAAAAGTGAATTTATTAAGTATTGCTCAATAACAAATACATCGGATGCTCAACAGCACCATTGGCCCTGAACCCTATATCAAGCAAGGACTTCTGTCGCAATTGCATTAAGCATTACTCAGACTAACTCGAATTTGCCCATTTTCTGCCTTGTGATTGTGTTATTTGATGAAGTTCGTAACGGTTCGTAACGAAGTTGTGAGCGGATAAGTTAAGTAAGCGCCACGATTATTCGCTTTACGTTTCTACACACTAATGACTGAGCTTTGTAAACTTTGTGGCTAATTTTTCGGGTTCCCCTTTTAGCAGCCAATAGAATAAGAATAGGTTAAGAAGTGATTAAGTCCTGCTTGATCCAGTATTTATAATCCGCCAAGGAGGGTTATGAAAGATGCCCACTAAAAGTCACGTTTCCACACCCCAGCAGCAGTTGTATTGTCCGGTCTCCTACGGGGAAAAGACAGAACAAACTCGCCTTGTTGCCCACTGGTTTGCTGATAAGGAAGGAAAATTGTTTCGTACTTGGATTCGAGAGGCGATCGCCACCAAGTAGATAAGAAAAACATCATCATGAAACAGCCTTGCTCAGTGTAGGGTTTCTAGACCCCAAGACTTGATACAAAAGCTTTTTCAGCTTTGGGGTCTAATCAAAAAAATATACACATAGCAAAAGGAGCGACGGCGATCGCTCCTTTTTAAATGGAATCAAGCTGCATTGTTATTGAGTTACTTTCAATCGAGAAAATCCGTTACGAAGCATAGAAATGGTGAGGTAAAACCCAGCACAGAATCGGAGCTAACACAGCGCAAGCTACGGCAACAACACCGATAACCTCAATCACTAACAAACCGTTGGTCATGGTCAAATCCTCATAATGTAATCGAGTGATGACAATTTCAGAATAGCCGCTACTTCTAGGAAGTGACCTTAGGATTGAGGTTAGTGAGTGTAAAACTTTAACTTGAGATAACAAACGTTACAGCAATCAACGCAACAACTAAAACGCCACCCACAATACCGACCATTGTTGTATTTCTTTTTGCTTCGCTAGTTTGAGGTTCAGCTTTGTACATTGTGGGCTCTACCGCAAAGTTATTTAGCTTGCCGTCTTCATCTTTAATTTGATAAGCCATTGAGTAATATTCCTTTTACTTAAAATTGCAACTTTCGTGCTTTTAAATTGAAATAATTTTAGGAATTTACTTTATGTTCAAGGACAAAACTCAATAAAAGTTCAAGATGCTTAGGCGCCCATACCAGAGTAATGTTTAAGACCTTTACGCCAAAAATAGCGATTAAGTACGAAGAAAATGATGCTCCAAAAAGCCATCACAATCACCCCTTCCCAGAGACGTACGGGCAAACCCATAATGATGGCGGCGGGGAAATAGATAACGTAGGGGAAAGGCGTCAGCAGGGCAATTTCACGCATGATGGGCGGAAAGGTTTCGAGGGGGGCAATGTAGCCTGAGAGAAATATATAAAACAAAAACCAAGTTTGTTCGAGAGCACTCGCCTTTTCTACCCAAAATGCCGCCATGGCAAAGGTATATTGCATTAAAAAGCGCATCCCGAAGGCGATCACCGTTGTGAGAGCACACAGCAAAATTTGCGACAGCGAAGGAGTCCAGAGTACATCGGGGTAAATGGTAAAAAATAAAATGATTAAGGCAATCGTGAAAGGCAACCGTGCAAACCGTTCAGATGTATGACCCGCGAGATGCCGCCATACCGGATCAATAGGTTGTAGTAGAGCGAACGATAATTTACCTTCTGAAACTTCCTTTTCAAAGTCCCAAATCACCCAAACCAGAGTTAATTGGCGAATCACAAATACCGACAAAAAATACCGGGCAAAATCTAACGCAGAAAGTTGTAGCTCCACAGAATTCGCAGCTTCTGTCCAGACACCCAGCAGGATAATCGGTAACGAGCCTGAGAGTACCCAAAAAAATAGTTCAGCTCGATATTCCAGCATGAAAGCGTAGTAAACACTTAATAACGTTGTGATTTTCCGTAGCGGCGATCGCAGCATGAGAGTTACGTACAGATAAAGTAAAAATTAATAAACTCGAGTCAGTTTTTTTAGCCAGTAGAATTGCCAACAACCGAAAACTGGGCATATTAAGTTAGCAACAACTACTAATTTCTCAAAAAAATCAAGGTACTATTGATTTAGATGGCAAAATTGCTTTTATATTGACTATTGCATCTACAACCAGAAACATCTATTTGTTTCCTGTCTCTTGAGATTTTGTTAGCAGTCCACCCAGCATTGTGAATGTCGAGGTTTCCCCGCCATGCGTAAACTTTATTTTCTCTTACCTGCCCTTGCCCTGACTATCCTTGTGGGCAGTTGTTCTTCTGGTGGGGACGAAGAAACCCCGGCGGATACCTCCGAACAGCCCGTACCTGAACAAGCGGCACCACCAGCGGCGACAGCACCAGCACCAACCCCTGACCCTGCACCTACTGCTGAAACAGAGGAAGGGGAGGAACCTTCAGATATTTTGACAAGCATTAGTACAAATCCGGTCTTTATCCCTTCAACAGACCCAGATGCTCGCCGTAATGCCACTGCCGAAGGCCGGACAGATCCTTTCGCGGACTTTGCGTTTAATCCAACTGTTGTTTTCGCGCCGGAGCCTCCACCAGAACCGGTCACACCTCCTCAAAATGTACCATCTGTACCTAGCGTTAATCCTCAGCCTACAGCAGCCCCAAATGTCGATGATGCAGCTTTAGCTAGCCTTGGGGCAGACCCTAATAGTGGTTCTGTTTCATCCACATTAGACTTTTCGCCAGTTTTACCAGAAGCACCTGTCGCACTGCTTGCTGAGGAAACTCAAGTTACGGGCGTAGTTCAGCTGAATGGTGTGGACAATGTGATGGTCAAAGCACCCAACGAAGAATTTAGCCGTTATGTGCAAGTCGGTGATTTTATTGCTGATGGTCAAGTGAAGGTAAAGCGTGTTGATTTCCGCCGTAATTCTCCGGTTGTTGTCCTTGAGCAACTAGGCATTGAAGTTTTCAAAGAAATTGAAGACGTTTTACTTGCTGATCGCAGTAGTGACGCGCCCGCTACGCCTGAGGTAGAAGCTTCAGAAGGGTAAATTTGTCCGCAACTTAGTGGTTGGTAGCTTCTGTACCGCACGAATAGATGAATAGGTAGTCGCCTCAGGTTTCTGGGGCGACTTCTGCTTTAGGGGTAAAATTGGGAGTCACTGTGTTCTGCTTTCTGTGATCATGCAAAAAATTCTTTCTGAAACAACTGTCGCCGAAAAATTAATGTTGCAAGGACTATCCCTCGCTGTTTATCGGGAAGTGGCAGCTCATCTAAGGCAGGTATCCGGTGTCGAGGTGACTTTAGAGACTCAACAGTCACAGGAGTTTGATTATCATCAGAGTCAAATTGGCGCAATGCTAATTCGTTATCCTGAAACGCTGGCAGCAGAAAGCCACGAGATTATTAACAATATTTTGACCTTTTACGGCGATCGCCACGGCAGCCAGTGGGTTCGTGAAAAGCTGCACTAATTTGCAACATGTTGTTTAAGTGCGCAATTCAAAAATGTCGCGGACACAAATAAAACGTTGACGCTTGGCACAGAAATGAAGCTCTTTGCGTCAACAACTACAGAATGAAGATCTTGTGTTTAGAGGAGTCCATTCGCAGATGAAAAAGATTACACAAATCCTACCGATTGCGGCGATCGCCCTAGGAACTGTTAGTGCTGTACCAGCTCAGGCACAACAAGTTGAAGAATTTTCGATTCCCACTGCTCCCCAACTACAGACAGAGCCAACAATCTCTGGCAATACTATTACCGTAGCCCAGGGTCGCGAACGTTTTCCTGAAACTAATGCCACAGAGAAATACAGTTATGTGGGTGTCGGCGCGAATATTGGTCTGAGCGACGAAGACCGCAGTGTTGCTGATGGTGGTTTTGCGGTCATTAGTAAAGTTGCAGTCACAAACAATATCTCTTTGCGTCCCGGCGTATCCTTCGGTGATGATGCCGTCATTACTGTACCGATTACCTACGATTTCCCATTGCGTGGCAGCGATCCCTTTGTGCAAGATCCTGTCACCCCCTACATTGGCGGTGGCGTCGTCTTTGACACAGGTGATGAAGAAGATGCAGATTTTCTTCTCACAGGAGGCGTTGATTATCGTTTTGCGAAAAATTGGGTTGGTAATCTTGGCGTAAATGTTGGCTTTGGTGATGATAATGCCGATATCGGCGTTGTGTTTGGTGTGGGCTACGCGATTCCCCATCGCAGATAGACTCAATCCTTAGTCACCTTCTGAAGCCTCTCAGCAATGGGAGGCTTGTTTTTTGTCATTACTCCGCAAATTTTGCCCGCTTTTCGAGAGCGAGAAATTTAGCTTCGAGGGAGTCATTGAGACCGTTCTCTGCTTCTAGGGACCACATTGAAGCTTCTAGTTCGGCGATCGCCGGTTCTAAAGTTCCTCCTTCAATTTCTGCTTTCAGGCGATGGAGTTGTTGTTGTGCGACGGCAGATCGGATGCGCGAAATATACATTTCCTTTTGCATTTTGATCTGATTGATTTTCGCTTCTAGATCCCGCAGGTTTTCACGGACACCCTCGACAAAGTTTTTTTGTTCTTGGCCTTGTTGAGTGAGATTCGCCGCAACGGTTTGATAACTATGACTCCGGGCGATCGCCTCTTTACTCAGCAATTCATCACCATAGGTCAAAGCTATCTGTGCCCGTGTTTGCCATCTTTGCACCAAGATCACCGCCTGTTGTCGTTGGCGGTCAACCCGTTTAGAACTGGCTACAGCCTGGGCGACACTGCGGCGCATTTGAATGAGTTTTTGCTCCATTTCCCAGAGGGTTTGCTCAAGGATAATTTCTGGATCATCTTCATCCTGAAACAGTTTACGTACACCTTGTCGAAAATTGCCGAAGAAGCCCATGTCCCAGTCCTTTAACCCTCTGAGTTCAATCTAACTTATTTTTTTGAGTCGTTAGCTTAGGGGGCTGGCGTCAGTTGGTGATGGTAAATTTCGGCAGCAATTTGAACACCATTAAATTTTTGGACGAGGGATTCCGCTGCACCTGCCGTGGAGACTTCGGCCATTTGAATAGCGCGCCCATTAGGGAAAGTACGGACAAATGCGTCACTGACTTGGGTTTGAGCCCTTGCCACAGCATCTTCGCTGGTATTGCGAAAAATGACATAGTAGTAACCGACCTTAAGGCCATCGGGCGTCACGAGAGGTGTATCACTGGTCGGTTGTTGGGTTGCCGCAATTTGAGGGGTAACAGGAAATTGGGGGACTGGCTGAGGTCGTAGGGAAGGGGGCAATAACGCTGACGCTAGATCTTCCCGTCCAGTAGGCGGTACTAAAGGTTCTGGCACAACAGTTGGCTGTGGTACCACTGGATTTACTTCAGTATTGGGGGTCGGTGCAGTAGATTCTGGAACCGGGGCGATCGCCACTTCTTCATTAGGATCAACCACACTGAGATTATCAAGACTCAGATCTAAAAATTCTTCCGAAGCTAAATTAACTGTTGTCGGTTCAGGCACAAGATTGTCTTCACCAGCGCCAACCGCATCTGAGCCTTCCAGTTCGGCCACATCTTGGGAGGCAGAGGGAAACAAAACATTCGGGAATAAAATAGCAAAGAGCAAAAGACCCAAACCGACAATGCCTGCCCCCACTAAACTTGCCCGCAGCGGCGTCCACTTAACAGTTTTTTCCTGAGGAGCATCGCTTGCTGGAGTTGCTTGATCCCGCTCTAGAGTTTTGAGCAGTTCTTCTGACGAATCTAAATAATCTTGAGGTAAAACATCGCGGTTTTCTAGATTAAGAAGTTCTTCGCTGATTGAGGGACTGTCTGGTTGTCCCTGCTGGAGTGATTCGAGCGCCTGTAGAACTTCTGGCGAATAGGAACCCGGATTTTCAGGAGTTGGTAGAGAAATATGACCTAAGCCAGAATCTGAGGATGCAGCTTGTGTTTCTGAGGCTACATCAATGACATCAGCGGATTGATTAATATTGCCGTTCGTTGGATTGGTCGGCGGATTGACGGCTTCCGGGCGATCGCCAGTCGCTAGAGCCTGACGACGATACCTTCTCAATTCAGAATCCAGATCAAGTTCCAAACTACCCAAAGCAGTTTCTAAAGATGGGTTATTCGAGATCGTGGAAACATTCTGACTCATCCGGAGGACTCCTTTTTTTATTTTTTACAACCTAAACGACGAACTAGATTATTGTTGCAATTACGGTTGAAAAAAACCGCATAAAATTGTTAAAAATTGATTGTTAAACATCGATTTTTCAAGAATAGCATCGAATATATGGGAATGATTCTTTCCAAAGCGCCGAGCTTAAATGATTGTTACCATAAACTCTGAAACGAGCTTGCTTTTTCATTTTCACAGCGATGCATTTAATTTAGGGTGCTCCGGTGATTGTTTCGTAAGTAGCTAATATGACATTTCTTTCCTCGTTCATGCCGTTATGCCTAAATAATGCCTAATATTCTACTCATCGAAGATACAGAAATTGTACGGCTGAGTACCGCAGCAGTCCTAAAAAAGGAAAAATTTGTCGTAACCACTGCATCTAATGGGAAAGAGGGAGTGGCGATCGCCTTAGACCAGAAACCGGATCTAATTTTGTGCGACGTCATGATGCCAGGTATGGATGGCTATGAAGTATTAGATGTTCTCAGACAAAACCCAAAAACTAGAACAATCCCGTTTATTTTCCTCACGGCCAAAGATACAAGAGAAGAAGTCCGCCGTGGTATGCACCTTGGTGCCGATGATTACATTACCAAGCCCTTCAGCCGTCATGATCTTATCGAAACTATCCAGTCACAACTGAAGAAAAAAGCTGCGATCACAGCCCATTACCAAGACTATATTAAACGCATCGAAACCTCATCAAATCGCCCGCAAGAGCAGGATGCAGCGACGGGATTAAATAATCTCTATTATCTTCTCAGCCAATTTACCTTCTTTATCAATCGCTTAGATAATTACCAAATACATCAGCCCCGTAAGACTTTTCATTTACCTTTTTGCCTCATCCAGCTAGAACGAAATGAAACAGCAAAGCAAATTTTTAATTATGAGCAATACAACCAGCTACTGAGCCAAGTTTTTAACCGAATTGATCAAACTATTGGAAAAAACGGTGAACTTGCCCTGATTGGTGACAACGAATTTGCTCTGATATACAACCCCCTTGAAAAGCAGCAAGAGGCTAGTCTATTTGCCCAGGCGATCGCCGACTCCTTCCAAGCGCCGTACATCATCAATCAACAAGAAATTTTTCTAGACGCCCGGCTTTGTCTCAGTTTTTATCCCCGCTCCGGTCACGACCTCGATGAACTCATACAAGTCACACGGTCCACTCTAAGTAAGTCAGCAAAATTTAGTGCTGAAAAATGTTTCTTTGCCGAAGGCGATAAGTACGTTGATAGCCAGAAACAAGCGGCCCTCGAAACCGAACTCCACTATGCCCTAGAACGAAACCAGCTAGACGTTTTCTACCAACCACAAATTGACCTCACGACCGGCAACGTTTCAGGCTTTGAAGCGCTACTACGTTGGCATCACCCAGAACTTGGTCAGATTTCGCCGGAAGATTTTATTCCGATCGCCGAAGAAACAGGCTTAATCCAATCCATCGGCTACTGGAGTTTACGAACCGCCGCAGCCCAAGTTCACGCTTGGCAGAAAACCTATCAGGCGGATCTCCGACTAAGTATTAATCTTTCTGGCTACCAACTAAGTTATGAATATATTTGTCACGACATTTTGCAGATACTAGCGGAAGAGGATTTCAACCCAGAAAATCTTGATTTAGAAATTACAGAGTCTATTTTAATTGAGGATTTTCAATCCCTAAGTGATAAACTCCAGCAGCTACAACAGGTGGGCATTAAAGTGGCGATCGATGACTTTGGTACGGGCTATTCGTCTTTTAACTACACACGACTTTTTCCTTGGGATATTCTCAAAATTGACCGCTGTTTTGTGAATAATCTCCACAAGAGCAAAGTAAATGCGGCGATTACTAAAGGACTAATTGAAATGTCCCATGCCCTCGGATTCCTTGTTATTGCAGAGGGGGTTGAAAACAATTCCGAGCTAGCAGTATTAAATGAGTATGGTTGCGATATTGTCCAAGGTTATTTTCTCGGTCGACCCGTTTCCGCCGAAGTTTTAGAAAAAACAATTTTTCAAAATTTTGACACTGTAAATCGCTAATCTTTCTTTATTTTATTCAACAAATACAGCTCAAAATAACAGTAATGATGTTGACTCTCATAAAAAGAAGGCTAAGTAAATAAGAGGCGATCGCCCTTTAAAACCAAGCCTTTTCTGAGCTTTACCACCAAAGAGTAAAGGAAGTCTGAAGTGATATACGTTATTTTCCGTAATATTTGTTAATCTTTCTCAGGCGAAGCCCTCCGCTCCTCTATGCTAATCAGTAAGAAATATTCTTTTTTCAAAGTCTTCTGATATAGCGGAGGTCTGATTTGACAATTCCATTATTACAATATGC
>CAZXBK010000061.1:0-5345 GCA_964638765.1 uncultured Synechococcus sp.
TAGGCGATCGCCTAAAGTGACAGCCCGCTCAAAGCGATGGGGCAGTTCTAAGCCCAACTCTTCTAGTAAAAGAACACCGAGCTTTTCATCTTCCCGGAGCCAGCGTAACACCATCCCCTGCCAGACTTCGTCGGCATTGCGGCGGAGATATTCTAAACTCCAGTAACGGTTGGTTTGGCGCTCGACCAAGACAGCCTCTTTACTAGATGTAACGACGCTAAACAAAATCTCTTGTAATTCTTCGGATGAGAATGGCAACTCATCGCCCCGCAGATGGGCTTTAATCTGGAAATGAGCTAACAAATCCGTATAACGACGAATGGGCGAGGTGACCTGAATATAAGAATCTAATCCAAGACTGGCGTGGCGCACTGGATTGATGCCCATTTCACTGCGGGGCATACAACGCCGCACAGCACAGGCACGCACTGGACCAGCGGGCAACAATAGTAATTCTTGATCTGAGGGAAGTTCAGGTTGGGGCTGACCGCGGAATGGTAGAGGCAAATTATGTTCTACACCGTAATGGCCTGCAATTTCGCCAGCTAAAATCATCATTTCAGCAACCAGCTCGCGGGAAACCGATCCTTCTAAAACTTCGATAGTGACATCTTCATCTTTGACTTTGATGGAGGCTTCCGGCATCTTGATTTTGATGGAACCTTGGGAATTTCGCCACTCAGCGCGCTTGCGGGCAAAGTCAGCCAACACAGGAATTTCCGGTTCCGCTTGAATGTCGAGATGCAACATTTCATCCACATCGTCGTAGGTCAGACGGTAGGTCGGCTTCACCCAACTGGGATGAATCTCGTAGTCGGCGATCGCCCCTTCATCTGTGAGCAATACACCAAAACTTAAGGCAGCACAGACTTGCCCTTGAATCAAACTCATCGGCCCTGTGGCAAGCTCCACAGGGAACATCGAGATCATGCCAGTGGGTAGATACAAACTTGTGCTGCGGCGACGTGCTTCTAGATCTAAGTCATCGTTGGGGACTAAAAGACGAGTCGGATCGGCAATGTGAATCCAAATTTTGTGGCGGCCATCGTCAAGGGTCTCAATACTCAAGCCATCGTCAATTTCTGAGGTACTTTCGTCATCGATGGTGTAGGTTTTCAGGTGGGACAAATCAAGGCGACGCGCTTCATCGGCATCATCGGGTGGAGACGAGAAACGAGAGTGAGCCACATCGAGTACCTTTTGTGAAAATCTGGGGGAATAGCCGCTGCGATGGAGATGGAGATTTTCGTGACGGCTCCACCATCCTAAACTGACAAGTAACTCAAATGCTTTTTCAGTTGTGGCGGATTTTCCGAGTAGCTCTAATAGCTCCTGCGCTGCTTTGCTGGATTGTTCCGGGTAAAGAATAAATCGCTCTAATACTTCTAGTCGTTGGCGATCGCCCTCTTCCCAACTAATCGTTTCACCAGCTACTGCCTGTTGTACTTTGTCGATAAAAGCTTGCTTTTCCGCCTCTTTCTGGGCTTCAACTTCTAGTTGATGTTGAATTTCCCTAACTTGCGACTCTGGGCGAGGATCGTAGCGATCGCCTTTGCGCTTAAAAAATATTTTGTCCTCTGCCAGCATCAAGTGGGATGCATAACATTGGTGGGGAGTTTGCTCCGAGAAAAGTAACTGAGCCATTGACTCTGGCGTTGCACTCTCCTCCATTTCCGTGAGGAGTTCCCAAGCAATTTCTAACCCCGATGGATCTAGGAAAGGTTCGCAGCCTTCTAAAAAATCAGAAATGTCGGCAGAAGTGTAGGGAGCACCAGCGACAGTATATTCAACCCGTTGGGGACGAAGCTTATGGGATTGTCCCTTCGCATCCACAACAATCCAATCTTTTTTTCCTTCTGGACGTTCAGCGACGGCAAGTAGCCGTTCACCTTGTAACCTGAATTCAATCAGTTGTCCTTTTTCCACCAGCTTTGTTGCCTTAAATCTAACTGCGACGAAAAGTAATGCGATTCAAACAATTTTGATAGGTCTTGCCCACTTACCTAAACTAATAGAGAAGCAAGCAAAACCCGACTCGGCATTACTTTAGCCTTCTTTGTTGATGAAGGGCAATAGGGCAACCATACGAGCACGCTTAATGGCTCGGTTCATGTCACGCTGTTGGCGGGCAGTTAGACCTGTGATGCGGCGGGGAAGGATCTTGCCACGCTCGGTGATAAATTTGCGGAGCAGCTCAACATCTTTGTAGTCGATGGGCTGACTGGGAGGAATCGGGGATAAACGTTTGCGGTAATAAGCCATGTTTCAGATAAATCTTTAAAAATAAAGGGGACTAAATGCAACAACTTTGCCCATCTATATAGACAAAATTGGATTACATTGTTCGCTGAAATCAAAAAATAGCTTCAATGTTGAGATTGAATTATTTGATTTCTTTGTGAACAGTGTGAGCGTTGCAGTGGGGACAGAACTTCTTGATTTCGAGTCGTCCGGTAGTGTTACGGCGGTTTTTGCTAGTGGTGTAGCGGTTAACGCCGTTGGAACGTTTGTTGGTATTGGTGCGACATTCTGTGCATTCCACGGTGATGGTAATGCGTACGCCTTTCTTACTTGCCATGTTCGTATTTTTAGGTTAGCGGTGCGAATCGCTAGAGTTTACACACAAATTTCTATCTTTGCATATTGTCCCGCAGCTCTGCAACAATTTCTTTGATTCTGAGATCTAGAGAAAAGCCGCGCTGGGTTTGAATGACGTAGGTTTCGGCAATACGGTCGTGGAAGGCTTGGTTAAATTCTTCATCGGCGATCGCCACGAGACAGCAGGCAAGGAGAGGCGAGACGAGAATAAGCATCGAAATCGGATTAGCAAAATTAATCTGTAAACCGTACATGGCTAACATGCCTAGGCCGCCGAGAATGCCTTCTCTCTTGCTGAGACTTACCAATTCTGGAATGCGATAACGAATATCAATAACTTTGATGTCAAAGGCCCAACTGCCCAAGCTTTGCCCCTGATTACGCTCTACTAAACCAACCCGTAACGCAAACCAAGCCGCCAGAAAAAATAACCACTGTAAGGCAGGCCCAGCCAAGCCACTCAAAATCCAAGCACAAAGGAAATCGACAAAAAATGCCCAAAAGCGTCGATCTAAAGGGACTTTCGGGAAACGGCGTACTGGTCGGTAATCTGGGGAGTCGTCTTCGTCGTACATTGCTATTGCTTTTGTCGTTATGCCGTTTTCTAATGCTGGAATGAATTAGCAGGGCGGCGATCGCCAAACTACTAGCCTAATTTTAAGCGGTTCGGGAAAATATTTATTCTCGAATGGCGTAGGACTGCCAACCTGAAGGAATTTTTTTCAGCGATCGCCAAGTTTTTCCTTCTGTTTGTCGCTGTAAATAAAGATCAAACGTATTTTGTTTACGATTATCCGTTTGGCTCGGTAAACCTAATTCTAAATCGTAGGTTCCCTGCATGTGATAAACCGGCAGACGCTTCAGAAAAAAAGAATCAATATGTTTAACTTGAATATTTTTTAAGGTGATTTCTGGCGGTTGTGCCGTGATCGTACGGCTAAGGTCACGATAGTACTGTCGCAACTCAAATTCCATTGCCTGTTCGATCACACTTCCGTCCGGCGCAAACTCCTTTGGGGCATGGCCCATTTGGCAGCTAGACAAAAACGTACTCGTAAAAATGAGGAGTAGACAAAAACAAACGCTCCGTAAAACTTGCTGATACGTAGGGGAATTTCTAGCAGTATTTATCCAAAAGTTCATCTTTTTCCTGCACAGAAAATGATTTGACCAATTGTCTACCATTTGAGGCTCCAAGCCACTTTATCGAAGTTTCAAAAAAAATACTGATTATTCGATATTCTCTAGATAATATAGGGAGAGGGTTGTAAAACCTAGGACGTTTCACTCGGCGATCGCCTGCAAAAATTGCATCACACACTGTGAATATTGACCAGCCCACCAAAACGAATACAGCATTCACCGCAAAATTTTGGGGGGTGCGCGGACAAGTCCCCACACCAGGCCGAGACACCTATCGCTTTGGCGGCAATACCCCCTGCTTGGAAATTAATGCGAACGGCCAACGTCTCATCCTTGATGGCGGTACTGGCTTACGGATGTTAGGGAACGATCTACTCCGGCAAATGCCCGTCGAAGCCCATTTGTTTTTTACCCACGCTAACTGGGATCGCATCCAAGGATTTCCCTTTTTTGTGCCAGCCTTTGTTCCCGGCAATCATTTCCATATACATGGCACAGAGACCCACGAAGGTAAAACCTTCGAAGACAAGCTATCGAAGCAAATGCACGGGCCAAATTTCCCCGTTCCAATCCAAGTCATGGGTGCAAAGCTAGAATTTCACCCCCTCGAAGCTGGCGATGAAATCGTTCTTGGTGACGTCACAGTCACAAGTGCTTTAGTACATGCTCAACATCAAGCTCTGGGTTTTCGAGTCAGCTATGGCAATGCATCGATTGTTTATGCCACCGATAGTGACCTACAGGAAAAAGATAATCGTGATGCCCTGCGTGAATTAGCCTACGGTGCTGATTTACTTATTCTCAATACACCTATTGCCCGCCACCATCACCACGATATTAAACAGTGGCAACCTTCATTAGATTTTGCTCGAGATATTTTAGTTAAACGTCTTCTATTTTCTACCCACGATCCCAACTGTCGTGACCCTGACCTAGAGAGTTTAGAAGCAACTTTACAAGCACATCGCCAACAACTTCATTTTGCGAAGGAAGGCGAAGTCCTTACAATCTCAGCCTAAAGAACTTTTAATTTTTTCGGCGGAAGTGTCACAATAGCAATTGTTGAGTTTGAGCGTAATCTCTCCACCAGCCTATGTTACTGAAGTCCACAACCCGCCATGTACGTATTTACACTGCGGAAATCCAGAAGAATGAGTTAGTTCCCAGTGATAAGGTATTGAGCCTTGACGTTGATCCTGATAATGAATTTGTCTGGTCGGAAGAGGCACTTCAAAAGGTCTATCGTAAATTTGATGAGCTTGTTGAAAGCTACGATGGCGAGGATTTAACGGAATACAATCTACGACGTATCGGGTCTGATTTAGAAGATTTTATTCGCGATATGCTCCAGGCAGGCGAGCTGGCCTACAACCTTGATGGTCGGGTAATGAACTTTAGTATGGGTCTACCGCAACAGGATCACCCAGATAGTAAGGGTCAGTATTTGATGTACTAGAGTCGTTTATTTGCGGCGTTACCTAAAGGTTGAAAGTTGCAAAACAAATAAGTCAATGCCAAAACCCCTCTTCGTTAATCTACCGACAGAGGGGAATTTTTATGCCAAATATTTGGCCTTTTTTTTAACCAACGGTGCGACCACTCCA
>CAZXBK010000061.1:5355-22424 GCA_964638765.1 uncultured Synechococcus sp.
TGTCCATTGTTAAAATGTCCTCCCATTCCATCCCCACATAGAACCTTTAGCATCGGCAAATTCGATATAAATACGATCTTTATCAACACCGAGAGCTTGACTAATTTCGCTACAAAAATCTTCACTCATGGTGCGGGTGCGATCGCCCATAGTCCCGACACTTTTAATTTCGACGTAGCAAACGGGAGCTGTTGTCCCAGCAAAGGTCATCGCCACATCAGGCTCAAACGCAGTCATCACATAGGATTCGGGTTTGCCGAGATGGGACGCTAGTTTACTGGACAGGGATAACAACATGGATTCGACATCATCCTTAGCAGGGGCTGCGAGGGAAGTTTGCACTTTAATGAGAGGCATAAGCTTCAGTTCTTCAGATCTAAGGGAATATTCATTACTAGATCTAACAGAATTACTGAGGCAAAAAAAGATTATGTAGAAAACTGGGTGTTTGTACCAGAGGCGGCAATATTATTGGCGTAATTCTCTCTATCCATATCTGGTAAATTGTCTAGAACTTCATGCCATGTTTTGTAGGTTTGCAGGGTTTCGATCACGCTAGACAGTGGCTCAGAAACAATACCGAGAAAATCCAACTCTTCGGGTAAATTAATCGAGAAAGCGAGTTGTTCTTTTGGCGGGGTAAATTGTGCGTTGACGTTGGCTTTATTCCCCCTCGGGTCAACACGATACCAACCCAATTTTTTCAAAAACACGGCATTAAAGCCGTGCAGACTATAGGGTGCGCCTTGATCGTCAATGCTTAATCTCTGATAACAAAATCCAGCGGGGATTTGGTTGGCACGGAGTAATGCCGCTAGCAAATGACTTTTTGCAAAGCAGTATCCGGTTTTATAGCGCAAAACGTCGGATGCTTTGCAGGTAACTGGATTCAGTTGGTAATCAAAGCTGTGGCGAATCTCGTCTCGCACCCACTCGAAACAAGCTTTGGCGATCGCCGTGTCGTTTTCTAAACCAGTGGCTAACTTTTTGGCTTGGGCAAGAATATCTGGATGTTGCCAATCAATAATGTCACTGGCCTGTAAATACTTTTCCACCGCCTAGCCTCAGAGTTCTTCGGACTCTAGCATGATGTCTTCGTAAATCTCGTTAACATTACAAGTGAAATCCAAGCTGGGAATTGTTAAGGTTTCGTCTTCGCCATAATCACTATAGCCCCATATTTTGCCCTCTTGTCGTTGGAAAAGCTCCACCGAGATGCGACGGGAATCTAACAAAATATATTCATTTAAACTGGGGATTTGGCGATAGAGTTTGAGCTTGCGACCTTTGTCATAGTCGGCAGTGCTCGGAGAAAGCACTTCAACAATAGTCAAGGGATATTGAATCCATTTTTTTGAGCGTTTATCTTCCGGATGACAACTGATTACTAAATCTGGGTAAAAGTAGCGTCGATTTGCTTTGCCCTGAACTTTCACATCAGCCACATTGATACGGCAACCTCGTTTTTTAAGATGAGGTCGGAGTAGAGAATACAGATTTAAAGCAATGTCATTGTGATCCAGAGATCCCCCCGTCATTGCAATGATTTCCCCATCAATGTACTCATACTTAAACTCCTGTTGTTCTTCCCATGCGTGATATTCGTCAGCAGTGAGATTTTGGGGCGGGAATTTAGGTTCAGCAATCATCGACTTTTAGAACACAAATGTCTTGCTTCTTTATTGTATTCACTATCCTTTAGCTTCTTGCGTTTGCTCTAGTTTTTTCGCTTGGCGACGTTTCCAGAAGAAAAATCCTAAAGTGATCAGCACAATGAGATTGCCAATGATATGACTAGGCTCTGGGACATCTTGGCTATTGCTTTGACTGGATTGGCTTGGGGCAACATTTTTCGCAATGGGTGCTGAAGTGGGCATTGGTGCTTGACTGGTTGGTGCTGCCGCCGATTCTGCTGCCACATCTCCTGCTGCGTTAGGAGTTGCCGTGGTTTCTAGCTCTAAGCCTTCGGGTGTTTCGAGGGGGACTTCTTCGGTAAAGGTTTGAGCATCAGGGTTTACTCGCACTTCATCACTTACCGCGACAAAAGATGTGTAGTCAGAAACCAAGCGATAATCCAGCGCAGTATTAGTCACGGTATTTACGCCTTCGGTGGTTTCATTCCAATACATATCATTCATGTATTCTTTGATTTTTGCCCGTCCCCAAAGTTGGGCGATCGCCCCATTTCCTTGCACCTGATCGAAGTTCACATCAAAGACTTTTTCGTAGGCTTTGCCGCCTGCCATCATACCTGTAACTTTTAGCTGACCGTTTTGGCGATCGCCTTTTTTGCCGTGCAGAACTAGGGGTTGATTGTCATAAAGATCGGGCATATGTTCGGGATAAATCTCTGGCGCATCACCACCACCAATCCAACTCACCTCAACGTTTGTGAGCACTGGATTTTCGATTTCCTCGAAGAATTCTGCCACCACATCTGTTGGATCATCTTGCTCTGGAATAATCTCCGATTCACCGCGACCCACTTCCGCCAAACGGTTAATTAAAAAGTGATTTGTACCATAACCAACGCCAAAGGTGAAAATACGATTTCCCGGTTGGAGCTGATTTTCGATCATGCCGATAATCGTCCGGTCATCACCAATCAAGCCATCCGTCAGCAACACAATTGTCCGTAACCTGCCGTCTTCTGCTGCCGGGAAATTTAACACCTCATTAATGCCATTCATCAGCTCTGTGCCACCATTGGCTGAGATTTTATTAACGTATCTCAACGCCTTTTCACGATTGGCTTCCGTGTTGTTTAAGGGTTGCGCTGACAGTTTTTTTGTTGTGCTGGAAAAATCCATAATCGTGAAAGTATCCTGCGGATTTAGCCCCTGAATAAACTGCCGCATTAGCTCCTTAGATTGCTTAATGGCTGCCCCCCGCTGAGAGCCAGATGTATCCATCAGAAAAACGACATCCTTCGGCACAATTTCTTCAGTTTGGTATTCCACTGCCGGGATGAGGTAGGTCGCAAAATGTCCGCCTCGCTGGTCTGCCTGAGCCAACATAGTGGACTGGGTTTCTTTGCCCGTCACCTGATAGCGAACAATCAAATCTTTGTTAGGGATTTCATCGGAATTCGCTAGAGAAATGGCTGTGCTACCACTTAAGGCTTGGGTCTTGATTTCGTGGGTAGGCGACGTTAAATTCTGAATCGGCACACCCGCATCAATTTCGAGATTGACATTAATGTCTTGTCCAGAACGTTTTTTTGGTGCAGCGTCGGCATAAATATTGCCACTAATGCCAGCTTGGAGATTGTCCGCGCCATAGCGGGGAGCCACCACCATCGGAAAAATAAACTCGTAATCTTCCCCTTCAAATTTGAGGCTATTGCTGTAGCGGATAGTTACCTCAATTTCTTCGCCGGGCAGGATATTGGCGACAGATTGGGTAAAAATGTTGTCTCGCTCTTGCTCTAGCAAAGCCGCAGTTTTACCGTCGTCTTTCGCCTCTTCGTAAATCGCCTCCGCTTCTTCAGCTCGTTTAATCACACCGCGAATAGTTTCGTCGCCAATTTTGATTTCCATGTTGTCCACCGCCGCATCATCAGGCAATGGAAATTTGTAAATCGCCTCTAGGGGTTTGTCATAGGGATTAGCAAAGGTTTGTACCACTTCCACTTCAGCGATATTTCCCGAAACCTTCGCATCGACGTCGGTATTTTTCAGGGTTAAATTTTGCTCGTTACCATCGACCGTTGCGTACAACCCACCGTAGACAGGCGGTAAATCCGGGTTGTCGGGATTTCTGAAAACAACGGCAGGATTGAGTTTTTGGCGAATCGGAGTCAGGATTGCATTGCAGCCCACAACACTTAACCCCACTAGTAACGAGGCTGCGATCGCCTTTTTTATGGGAGATTTTTTCCGTTTCGCCGACCCATGCAGATCCTTGAGAACATCATCAGCACGTTGATAACGGCGGTTGGTGGCGGGTTCTAAAAGTTTGGAGAGAATGCCCGTTAGTTTTGGGTCAAACTTGTTATCAACAAAGTCCTGCCATACCCATTTGTTGTCGCCCGTATCTAATAAGTCAAAGGGGGCGATCGCCGTGAGGAGATGGATGCAAGTGACCCCTAAACTGTAGAGATCACTGGCAAAGGTTGCCTTGCCTCGAACCTGTTCCGGCGCAATAAATGCGGCTGAGCCAATTACCGTTCCAGTTTTGCCGAGGGTGGTTTCGGTGGCGTGTTTTGATGCTCCAAAATCTACCAACACCAATGTTGCTTTTTCTGTGGCATTGGTGGGTATGCGGCGAATAATATTTTCCGGTTTAATGTCCCGATGAATCACCTGATGGCGGTGGATCATTCGCAATACGGGCAATAGCTCTTTTAATAATGTCGTGATGTCCTGGGCAGAAAATTTGCCGTTAGATTCCAATTCCTGGGCGAGGTTTTGCCCATCGATAAACTCCTGCACTAAATATTGGCGATCGCCAGCCTGAAAATAATCGTAGAGGGTTGGAATTTGATTGTGATTGCCGAGACTTTGTAGCCGTTTTGCTTCCTGCTCAAACAGCTCAATTGCCTTGTCTTTCGCCTGTAGCTGCTGCGGTAAAAATTGCTTGATGGCGCAATACTTTCGCTGAGGATGCCCCTCGTCGATCGCCTTAAATGTCCGTCCAAAACCGCCTTGCCCTAACAATTCGACGATACGATACTGCCCATTTATCAGTAAATTCTCGCCACAACTGCTGCATTCAGCGGCGGTCAACTCATTTTGCGGCTGGGCACATTGCGGGTTTGGACACAGGCTAAACTCTGGCATCGTTCTTTCATCACAGCTATCGTTCTGGCTTCATCCTAAAAGGTGATCGCCGCCGTTCCCGCGACGTTACCAATACTGAAACCCTGTCCTCAAAGCTCTATCTAAAGTTGGCGATCGCCGGACTATCTCTCCATACAAAGCTCTAACTCTTTCCCTTTTCGCTATTCTTTTAGACTCCTACCAAAACCCTTACAAATCAATACATTCACCACAAAAGTAAAGAGATGCTAAGACAACTCTCTCACTAAAGAAAGATATCTTTTGTTTTAGTAATCCAATCCTTTTGATGGAGATGTTCAAAGATAAATATGTCCCAACTGAATGAGAGAAAAATGTGTCGATTGAGCCAAGAATAAAACATCTTTCTCGAATAATATTGGGAAGTAATCAAACAGAAAGTATTTTCGAGATATTGTCGAACAGCTATTAATTTCACAAACAATTTATCAAATAATTTAGATATGTATCAATTTAGTTATTTGATGTTTTCTCAATAGGTGCAAAGCTCTCGAAAATCACTGAAATTAGTACAAAGGCAACAGCATGATTAATATAATCGCTTGGATTATTTTAGGTTTATTAGCAGGGGCGATCGCCAAAGCTATCTATCCCGGGCACCAAGGTGGCGGCATCTTCGCAACAACCTTCCTTGGTATTATTGGCGCTTTCCTCGGCGGTACAGTTGTCACTTTCTTGCAAAGTGGACAGTTTTCTTTAGCAGGAGCATCGTTAAGTATCCCCGGCCTTTTTGTTGCCATTTTAGGTGCGATGCTTGCGATATTCCTCTGGGGTCTTATTAATAAAAAAGCTTAGTTTTTTTGAGTTTAAAGACATAAGAGTATCTAGTTTTAAAAGATAGGTGAGTGTAGATGAATCGCAAAAGTATGTTGGCGATATTCTTCATTTCTTAACACTAGTGAAGCGATTAGAAATAAATTTGGAATAGAACACTATGATGACTAACCACAGCCTCCGAGCTGAATATACAGATTCACGGGGATATATTCATCGTGAATACCAAAACGAGAACGGCAATATTTACACAGAGTACCGAGACGACCAAGGCAAGCTCCATACTTACAATCACGCCTATGACCCTGAGATTTCAGGTAGGTTGCAAAATAAGCGGGAATCTGAAGCCCAATCCCAAGGTATTTTAATTGGTATTCTTGTGGCGACTTTAGGTGGTTTTCTGGTCGCTTTAGTTTATGTTTTGACTCGCCCGGCACCGACTGAACCTATTCCTGTCGTCAATGTTGAAAGCCCAGAACCAGAGGTAGAGGCAACGCCATCGGATGAGCCTTCGGTCAATCCCACAATTATTAATGTTGAGTCTGAGCCTCAGCCAGAGCAGCCTGATATCAATATTACGAATACAACGCCACCCGATACGACGCCTCCCGTTGTTCTAACGCCAGTCTCTCCCGCAGTACCTAGTACTTCCGCAAATCTGCCGACGACGGAACCGAGCCAATCTGAAACATCTAATGGCGGTGACAGTACACCTAGTACGACCCAAACTTCTGTCTCTGATGGTCAGTTGCAATCGGATATTAGTGAAAGCTTGGCGGACGCGTGGCCAGATAATAATTTGGAAGTTGAGGTTGCCAATGGTGTTGTAACTATCTCTGGTACTGCAGCAAGACAAGATCAGATTCTTCAAATCGAAGAAATGCTTGAGGAAATGGCTGGTGTCCAAGGTATTTTCATTGAGGCAACGGTGTCTAATTCGTAGTCTTAGAAAGTTTTTCTCATTACTTGAAGAATATTGATAATTTCGGTGATTGATTTTGTCCTACGCCAAAGTTAATCCCACAAGTGCAAGGTGAAGGTTTGCTCGACATTGGAGTAACTTAGCTTTGCATTTTTTATTTGTATTCTCATCAACCGATATGGTCAGATATTTTGAAATTGGTTTGTCGCTCATTGCTGAAAATCACGGCCTCAGTCATGATGGAGACGATCGCCTTTGTTCTTTTATTTGACCTGTTGCACCAATGGCATTGAGTACAGCTTTGGTGGATTACGAAAATCCCAAACACGGAGCAGATTTAGTTTTTTTGTTGGATTATTACGCATCGGGAGCATCAGGCGGTGGCAAAGGTTTACCGGAAACAGTGAAAGATAGCCTTGTTGAAAACTTGGCAAAAATCCCCCACGCCTTTTCAATCCTTTGCTATTCAGACGAACAGCCTGCGGGCTTAGCTAACGGGTTTCATTTGTTTTCGACCTTTAAAGGCAAACCGTTAGTGAATGTCCATGATCTGATTGTCCATGCAGATTTCCGGCGGCAGGGTGTTAGCCAAATCTTGTTGAGCGAAGTCGAAAAAATTGCCCGCTCAAAAAATGCCTGCAAAATCACCCTCGAAGTTCTCGAAAAAAATTATCCAGCAATTAATGCCTATCAGAAATTTGGGTTTGCTGGATACGAACTCGATCCAAGCTTCGGAAAGGCAATTTTTCTTGAAAAAGCTCTAGAGTAAACAACAGGCGATCGCCGTCTATTTTCCTGATAAAAATCATTTCGGCGATCGCTAATGTTGGAGTTTGCTGTGACCATTGAAATTCTGAACCAAGACTTGCAAACATTTGTCCGCGTCAGCAACGAAATCCTGACTAGCGTGTGTCAGATTTTGGCGTTACTGATTATTGCCTTTGGCGTTGGTCGTGCTGTCGTGATTTTCTTTAGTCACGTCATCCAACAAAAAGATCTTGCCAAAGCCTTCCAGAAAAGCCGCCTAGCTATGGGCTATTCCTTTTCCCTCAGTCTGAGTTTTTTAGTCGGCGCAACCATCCTCAAAACCATGATTTCTAGTCAGTGGGACGAGTTAGCACGCTTAGGCGTTCTCATTTTGATCCGCACAGCCCTCAATTTACTCTTAGAGCGTGCCACCAAAAATGCTATGACAGACCCCACGATTCCAAATCCTGCGCTCACAAATTAACAAGTTGCTATGGAGATTCATCCGGTTCGATCCAAGTGCCAAATTGACGGCGAAGCTGTTCTAGCTCTGCTAAATCTTTCGTTTTGCGGCCACCATCATAACGCCACGCATAGCCCTCACAAACCATTTGCTCATTGAGGGAAGTTGCCGCTCCATCGAGATATAACCAACCTAAATACCGCCCATATTTATCAATTTTTTCTGTGCGAATGACTATTTTCTCTGCCGTAGCCAAGCGCTTTTGTACATAGTCCTTTGCTTCTAAGCCTAATTTCTTTTCGGCTAAATTTCGTGTGCGTGACTCTGGCGCATCAATCCCCGCAACACGCACACGCTCTTGCTTTAACAAATAAAAACCAAGGTCAATACTCAGATCAACGGTATCACCATCGACCACCCGTAGAATTTCTGCCACTCTGTATTCGTACATCGTATGTCCTCTCCTTGCGAAGGATTCCCTGAGGTCAGTCTAGCGGTGAAATGCCCGTGCAGTTCAAGAGGTACAAGGATATTACGATCCACTGCAAAAGACTAATGAAACGAAGGGAAGGGGCTATGCTGAATTTACGGAATTCTCCTCCGACACTTTGAGGAGAAAAGTAGTGTTTTGTGCGAGATAGCAAGAAATTATGAAAGTCGGTCTGCAAGTTCTCCTGAGTGATGCTCACCTCGATGCGCAGCAATCCCATAGCCAGAGACAATTGTCGTTTTCGATTACGGCGATCGCCGACGAGTCCCAATCCCAAGGCCTACCCTTAAATCTTTGTTTAGTACTAGACCATAGTGGCTCAATGGCGGGTAAACCTCTCCGCACCGTCAAAGAAGCTGCTATCCAACTCGTTGACCGACTCGATCTCGGCGATCGCCTTTCTGTTATTGCCTTTGACCACAAAGCAAAAGTCATTGTCGAAAACCAAAACGTCGTTAATAAAGAGCAAATCAAAAAGCAAATTAGTCGCCTCGAAGCCGCAGGCGGCACGAGCATTGATGACGGCATGCGCCTTGGTTTAGACGAGCTGGCCAGTGTCAGCGGCAACTATGCGTCTCAGGTTTTTATGTTGACCGATGGCGAAAACGAACATGGTGATAATGCTCGTTGCCTCAAAATTGCGCGCTTAGCGGCTGAATACGGTGTTACCCTCAATGCCCTTGGATTCGGTGCCAACTGGAATCAAGATGTCCTTGAAAGTATTGCCGACGCCGCCAATGGCAGTCTGGCCTACATTGAAACCCCAGAACAAGCGAGTGCAACCTTTACCCGTCTACTGGTGCGTGCCCAATCCGTCGGTCTCACTAATGCCCAGCTATTACTCCAGCTCACATCCTATTCCCGCCTCGCCGATCTCAAACCCCTCGCTCAGGTAGCCCCCGAAACGATTGAGCTAGAAGTGATTCGAGAAGGGGATTTCTATGGTGTGCGTTTGGGAGATTTATTAACCGATGTGCCTCGCGTCATCCTCGCCAATGTTTATATCGATCAGTTAGCCGCTGGGGATCACATTATCGCGACGGCTCAGGTGCGCTACGACGATCCAGCAAATGGACAAACCCAGCTCATGTCCGAAAGTATTCCAGTGGCAGTGACGGCCCAGGCCAATTACCAACCGGAAGCCAATCCCGCAGTACAAATGTCGATTTTGGCATTAGCGAAATATCGTCAAACTCAAATGGCAGAGGCAAAACTAAAGTCCGGCGATCGCCAAGGAGCTGCCACAATGCTCCAAACCGCAGCGAAAACCGCTATTCAGCTCGGAGACGATAATGCTGCCACCGTACTCCAGAAAAATGCGACTCAACTGCAAAGCGGCAATGAACTCTCCGAAGGCGATCGCAAACGCACCCGCATCGCATCAAAAACAATTATCCAACCACCTAAGTAATTTACTCGGCGTTAAATTCTACTTGAACAGTTTCTCCCTCAAAACTGACAATATCTCCGTGGCGGAGTTTTTTCTTGCGGCGGGTTTCCGTTTCACCATTGACATCCACGAATCCCCCTTGGATCATGGCTTTTGCCTGTCCTCCGGTGGCGACAAAGTTCATGACCTTGAGAAATTGATCGAGCTGGATAGTCGGTTCATCGGGGGGAATGTTGGTGGTCATAATTGTCTCGCGGAAAATAGGGTGATTTACAAGATTGTACTGTTTGCAATAAATTGTGTGGGTCGCGGTAAAAGTACAAAGGTTAGGCTGACTCTGAAGGTCTCGATGATCCAATTTCTTTTGTCATCACAATATTGTCTTTTGAGCTAATGGCGATCGCCTGTTCTTCTAAACCGACACACACTACACAATCACGACCCTGATTTTTTGCTCGATACAACGCCAAATCGACAGCCTTCAAAACCTTGGGCACCGTATCCAACTCCTCTGAAAAATGTGCCACACCAGCCGAAACAGTGATTTCGGGCAACTCTAGCTGTCCGTGACGAATACTCAGTTGCTGAATCCCTTTACGCAAAATTTCTGCCCGTTTACAAGCCTGAGTTAACGATGCATTAGGCAAAACCACTAAGATTTCCTCGCCACCGTAACGGCAGACAAAATCAATTTCCCGCACATTCATCTGGAGAAACTTCGCTAGATATTGCAACACCACATCCCCTGCATCGTGACCATAGGTATCGTTTACAGCCTTAAAATGATCCACATCAAATAAAATCAAGCTGGCAATTTCTTCTCCCTCATGAATGCCAACTCCAAGTCGCTGGGAGAGATAGATTTCGAGATAGCGGCGGTTGTACAAACCCGTTAGAGGGTCGGAATAGCTCTGAACTTTTAGCTCGTCTTTAAGTTTGAGACTATTAAAAGCTAAAGCCAACTGGTCAGCGACATTTTTGGCGTAATTTTGCGTCAATGTTTCAATCGCGCCCTCTGATTCCAACTGGAGCAACCCCAAAACCTCTCCCTGAATAATGAGGGGCACACAGAGAGTGGTTACCGCTGGGGTCGATAAATGCTCACAACACAAGCCCGGCGCACTAATCTCAGAAATATGGGGCGCACTTTTACGAATCCCCCAACAATTCTCCTGCTCAAAGGTGGCGATCGCCTTTTTTTCCGGTTCGTGACCCCACTGGGCTACACAGGTTAATGTCGTCGGTGAAGTCGAATGCCCCATAAAAATGTAGCCTCGACAATGGGAAAAAATCTTTTTAGTAAGTTCCTGACTGACCTGAAACGCCTCTTCTAATGATTTGCAAATCTGTAAGGTATCACTAAGCTGACTAATGCAAGTTTGGACAGAAGTATATTCTTCTAGTTGGGCTAATTGCTCGCTTAGGTCTTTTTTTGCAATTTGCAGATCCTCTTCAATTCGACGGCGATGAGCAACTTCTTGGGTCAGGCGCAAATTCGCTTCTGTAAGGGATAACGTTCTTTCTTCTACCCGCGATTCTAGTTGTTGATTCAACTTCAAAATCTCTGCCTCCGCAGCAGCCCGCTCCCGTATTTGTTGTTGTAGCTGTTCGTTGAGCGTTTGCAGCGTTCGTGGTGATTTCAGCGCTAGCGCCTTGGGGATCACAGGGACTAGCTCGATCGAGGTGTACATAGAGATCACCGCCGTAATCGCCTTTAGACTGCCCGAGAGCCAGTAGGCAGGATGCCACAATGTCCAAATTTCTACAAAGTGAGTTAACCCACAGGAAATAATAAACAGAGAAAATAACTGAAAAATTTTGCGAAACGGTACATCCTGAGCGCGGCGAATAAAGTAAACGAGGCAAATCGGAATAGAAAAATAAGCTAAACCGATCAGCGCGTCAGACGCAACATGGAGAAACACCAGAGGAATTTGCCACAGATAACAGTGACCGTGGGGCATGTAGCTTTCCGGTGAAACGAGGCTACTCCACAAATTCAGAAGTTTTTCCATAATGCTCAAACCCGCCAATGGTATGACAGCCCTGATCATCAGATATTGTCGGTTTCAGCGCTGTATTGTTTTAACAACATAGCAAGATTCATTGAGGTTGCCACCAAAGGTTTGCAGCCACTTAGTTTAGTACCCGCTCAAATAATTCACTGGCTTTATCCCATGCATCAGTTGCGGCATTGGGTTCATAGCTAGCTCGGCGATCGCAGCAAAAACCGTGGCCAGCATTTTCATAATTAAAAATCCGATGTTTCACATGATGGCGTTCTAGTTCAGCCTGAATTTGATCAACCTGTTCCGCTGGAATGGAAGCATCTTCTTTCCCAAAAAAGCAATATATTTCACCGTCAATGTCACTTGTAATATCAACAGTCGCTGGTCGCTCTTCACCCGGACACCAGTTGGCAATCCCAGCACCGTAAAAAGACGCCGTTGCACTAACTGCATCTAAAGTCGCGCCAAGATAAACAACATGACCACCGAAACAAAAACCAATTAGACCAACACATGTCTGCCGCACTTGGGGTAAAGCATAAAGGTAATCAATGGTTGCCTGTAAATCACTGAGTAACTCGGAAGCTTTCGTTTGTACCTTGTACTCCCGACCGACTTTCACATCTTCTGGAGTGTAGCCTGTCTCAAAACCGGGCGCGATTCGCTGGTAAATAGCTGGGGCGATCGCCACATATCCTAATGCAGCAACCCGTTCGGTCACATCGCGAATATGGTCATTAACTCCAAAAATTTCCTGAACAACAATCACCGCCGGGCGAGGAGTATCATCTTCAGGTCGTGCCAAATAGGCATCAATTTGCAAATCACCATTTTGAATTTGAATATTGCTTGTCGTCAGCTTACTCATACAAGATCCTTGGGAAGTGCCACAGTTTTAAATCATTGCGATTTTCTCAAACATCGCTCTGTTCTGGAAGGTCTTGATTAATAAACAAAAAATCATCAACAAAAAAGGAGGCGATCGCCTCCCTCAAAACTAATTAATTTTTTTCTTTCGCTGTAATTAACGCTTTGGCAAGAAAGCAACAGGATTCTTCGCGCCTTTACCGGGCTGATGAACCTCAAAATGTAGGTGGGGACCAGTACTAAAGCCAGTACTACCCATCGCTGCAATCTGCTGACCTTGTTTAACCTTTTGACCCTTACGAACCAAAATACGGCTGTTGTGAGCATAAAGCGTCACACTGTTATCTTCGTGCTTAACCTTGACGAGATTGCCGTAACCACCAGAGTTCCAACCAGCACTGATAACTTCGCCACCAGCAGCTGCAAAAATTGGTGTACCAACAGGTGCTGCGATATCAATACCCCGGTGCATGCGACCCCAACGAGGACCATAACCAGAGGTTAGAACACCTTGAGCTGGCCAAATGTAGCCATTAAAAGCCTCTTCGCCAGGCAAATACTCATCTGGATTTGCAAGGGGAGGAAGTTCTGGGCTAACCGTTTCGCCAACGGACAAACGCAACAAAGAATTGTAGTTAGCAATGTCGGTTTGAGATGCTGCCGCTAACTGCTGGGGTTCTTCTACAACAACGCTCTCGACAGATTCAGCAGATTTAATCTCTTTGACTTCACCCTGCCATTCAGGATTCATCACGGCGCTATTCGACGTGGTAGAACGAGTATTGAGAGAAAATTCAACACTTGCTTGAACCTTCGGTGACTCAGCTGCACGCTGTTCTTGGTAGTTCTGACGCATACGCGCAATGTCTGCCCGTAGCTCATTGACTGCCGATTCAGCAGTGACATCAAAGCTGAGTGCTAGCTGCTCTTGATTTTCCTGACTGTTGGAAACCTCAGGAATCGTAAGGGTTGGAGCATTAGCCAAAGTCTTACTGTTTCGGTTAATACTTTGGGTCGCCTCTGTGCTGGGTAATAAAGCCACAAAATTACGGCTTTCTTCGGCACGACGAGTCGGGATAACAAGTTTCTGATTTACCTTGATAATGTTTGGATTTTCCAAACGATTAGCGGCAATCAACTCATGACCCGGTAGACCATAACGGCGCGCAATAGCGTACAGGGTTTCGCCTGAACGTACTACGTGAGTTTTATTACGCAATGAAGCCGTCGCAACAATGGTAGACTCCTGCTTAAAGGAAGGATTCGCAACGGACTCTTCTAAAACACGAGCGTCGGTATCAACGGCGGGTGTCTGGAAGGTCACACTAGATTCACTAGGTGCCTCTGGCAAGGGAGCGACTTCAATCTCAGTAGACTCAAGACTGGGAGGCTCTGGTAAAAGGCTATCGCTAGAGATTGCCCTATTTGCCACCAATGTTTCTAGAGTGGGAATTTCTGCTTCCTCTTCACGCTTTGCCTTGGGCTGCTGAGGCAAGGGAACAGGAATAACAACTGCATCTTCTTCAACAATGGCTGGAGATGCTTGCTGGATTGCAGTGGAGCTGATGAGGGTTTCGGGTTGAGCCTGCTTAGCTTCTTCCGCATCAAAAACAATTTCTGTTTTCTGATCGCGGAGCTGCTCGATCTCTTCTGCAAGGCTCTCTTGCTTAGCCCGAAGTGTGGCGATCGCCTCATCTTCACGTGCTTGTAAATCAGTGCTAGGCGTAATAATACGCTTGCTAGGCTCTAAAGTTGCAACTTCAGGGGCAGCTTTCGGTGGCTGCTTTACCTGAGGAACCGCAGCAATAGGCCGTTCAAATGTTGTCGGGATTTTAATCGACTGTCCAAGGGACAAAGTAGCGTCGATAGTTAAGTTATTTAGTTTAGCGATCGCCTCGGCGGATACCCCGTAACGCTGTGCCAAAGACCAGAAAGTCTCATCAGCAGCAACAACGTGCTTAATTGCGGGGAGTTCAGGTTCGACCCTATTGGTCGTCACAGAACTTGGGCTTACAGCAGCGACTAGCTGACTAGATTCAACTGTAGGCTGAACCTCAGGAGCCGTTGCTAAAGGTACCGGAGCAGGAATCATAAACATTTCTCCTTGGGAAATAGGGCGGTCTGCCTGTGAATTTTCCAGAGTTGCCGCTTCTACCGCCTGAACCTGTTGATGGTCAGAAAGTAGGAGTCCAACAGCACTAACGGAGAGTGCGAGGGAAACCTTAGCGAGAGATGAATATTTGCCGGACTGGCCTAAGCCAATATCTCCGATAGGAGAAACGGTGTATTCATCATTAACCAACTCGTTGGACGACACTGAAGTGTGAGTACCCGGAGTCAATTGACCTGTGGACTTCTGTTGTACGTCTTTCAAAAACAACCTCCTGTTGTGTGATGAGCGATGCTTCACCAATAAAACTAATGAATTTTAATCGTGATTTTCTGCATCTACTCAGAGTGACCGAGATCACTGAATTTGAGTTTGCAATGAATGTCTAGGAAAGGTTACCTTGCTTTTTTATTTTGCACAAGGGTACAGCTGTAATGACTACCTAGCTCAGTCAGAATTTAACAGCCAATCAGTAATATGCAATACAAAACACATTACTGTTCCCATCAGAATCTCTTAGTTTTCTGAGAGTAGCACTGGTATAACACATTTTTTTTTGATGTGTTTAGGCAACCGCTAAAGTCATTGTTCTACATAAGGTTTGGAGAAATTCAAATATCAGTAATTCCATGCATTGTTCAATAAAACCAACGATGTAATGGAATGATCTGTGGTTCTAGTTTTCTGCAATGGAGTGTTGTCTCAGGAATTTGATAAAAATTTCTTATGCCCTCAAAAATTACAGTCCTAATTGACGGCGTACTTCAAAAAGTCCGACCGCAGCACTAACGGAAAGATTAAGGCTACGTACGTGTTTTTTACTGATAGGAATTGTGAGGGTTGCATCGCAGTCTTGGAGCAGTTCTGGAGGGAGTCCTTGGGTTTCGCTGCCAAACAATAGCCAGTCGTCGCTCTGGTAGTTGTAATCGGTATAGATATGTTGACCACGCACGCTATAGCCCAATAAACGACCGCCTCGCTGCTTATGTTCATCTAGAAAATGATCGAGATCTGGGTGGAGGGTGAGCTTCACGTTTGGCCAATAATCTAAGCCCGCGCGCTTGAGGGTGCGATCGCTGATCTCAAAGCCGAGGGGCCCGACTAGGTGGAGTTCTGTTTCGGTGGCGGCGCAGGTACGGGCAATATTGCCAGTGTTGGGGGGAATCTGTGGGTGAACCAACACGAGTTGAGGCATGGCGTAAGGGTAGTGGTGAAATTTGACGAATTAATTTTAAAGACTATTGGTTAGTCGTTAGACACTATATATATAGTGTTGAATAGTCGAAAAGTTATTTCTAGGTTTAGGCAACAAGGGCAGCTGGTTCACAGAGGTACTGACTGAGTTCGTAGTCTTGCTCAGTGGCAGCGGCGATCGCCCCTCGGATAATGTCGGGGAGTTCTTGTCCTTGGGCATGGGCGGTTAACCACTGCTGAGCTTGATTCCCTTCCCGCAGAATTTTTTTGAGGGGACTCAGAAAACAAGCAAATCCAGACTTTTTCGCAACAGGATAAACTTCGTCGTAAATTTCATTAATCCATGCGGTTGCCGTGATTGGTTCGCCAGTACGCCAGTGGGTTAAGGTCGCATCAAGACTATTTTGGGCTGCTAATTGTTCATTTTCATCGGTGATTTGCAGCAATTGCTCGGCATTCAGTTGGCTAGATTTGAGAGGGTCAAGGTATGGCTGCTGGATTAGCTGCTGAATACGGGCTTCTAAGAACGCCACGATCGCCAGTAATTGCAATGGCTGGATAACCAGATCGCTAATACGCAATTCCAAACGATTCAAAGAGTAGGGGCGGCGATCGCCGTTCGGGCGAACAGAAGACCAGAGGTGGCGGACATTCTGCATTGTGCCCAGCTCAAGCTGTTCATTTGTCCACTCAATAAAATGGCGATGGCTGCGAAATAAAGGTACATGGGTCGGAGTTTTTGGAAAAACCTGCCAACGACGGGAGTGAGAACCCGTTACTTTGCCGTCAAGAAAAGGAGACGAAGCACTTAACGCCAAAATTAGGGGTGCCTCTAAACGAACTAAACGGCAAGCTCGAAATAATAAATCCAGATCACTGATGCCAATATTGATATGAACACTAGCGGTCACCACATCAGTACCGTAGGTTTGCTCGATGTAAGCATGGTAAGGATTGTTCGGATCAGAACGGAAAAAACGCCCAGCATCACCGAGGGACAAAGTACTGCCGGGAATCAAGGTGTAATTCCCTAAAGTTTTCAGATAATCCCGTAGCTGCAAGCGAGGCTGTAAAACAGCGCACAATAAACTTTCGTAGGAGCAACAAGGCGGCGTCGTATATTCCACATTGCGGCTATCAGGTTCGCGGACGAAGCCATCTAGCTGTTTGACGATTTGATCCGATAAACCGACGATCTTTCCCTGTGGCGTACCTGTGTAGATCTCGATTTCTAAACCTTTTGATAACAGCACCTGCGTTCCTCAAGTGTTTTCTCTATGCAGCTTGCGCCCAACATTTGGCGA
>CAZXBK010000062.1:0-21847 GCA_964638765.1 uncultured Synechococcus sp.
TGGCACTACTTATGTCTGGTTTCCTTGCAGCGGCAGTCTGTCTGTAGAGTTGCGTTCCGTAACCGGAATATTGATAGGGTGAAAAGCTTCAGAGTATTCTGAATATCTAATATTTAAAGCTTTTATACCTAATCTCTATGTTTAAACGTCGATTTTTACTACAAGGGGCGATCGCCGCAGTCGTTGCCACCACGATCATTGCCTGTAATCCTCCCGCCGAAAATAGCGAATCCGCTTCAACTGCCACTTCCGGCGGTTCTGGGGAAATCGTTATCGGTGTCGGTGTTGCCCAAACCAGTAATGTGGCACTCCTCGGACAAGAACAAGTGATCGGTGCAAAGCTCGCTGAAACCTATTTCAATGACAACGACGGTATTAATGGCCAAGCCTTTAGTATTGCGCTCCAGGACGTTGCCGGTGATGAGCAAGGCGCAATTAATGCCTTCAATACTTTAATTAATCAAAATCAAGTGGTTGGTATCGTTGGGCCAACCCTTTCCCAGCAAGCCTTTGCCGCCGATCCCATTGCCAACCGTGCCCAGGTTCCAGTCCTGGGTCCTTCCAATACCGCCCAAGGTGTCCCGCAAATCGGCGAATTTATTGGTCGTGTGTCTGCACCCGTTGCCGTTGTTGCGCCTAATGCTGTGGAACAGGCGTTAAAAATTAATCCTGAGATTTCAAAAGTTGCGGTATTCTTCGCCCAGAACGATGCGTTTAGTAAATCTGAAACTGAAACATTTCAGCAAACAGTTGAAGATTTTGAGCTAGACCTTGTTACTGTCCAGAAATTTCAGACGACAGATACTGACTTCCAAACCCAAGCAACAACAGCGATCAATCTCGATCCTGATTTGGTGATTATTTCTGGTTTGGCCGCAGATGGCGGGAACCTCGTGAAGCAATTGCGGGAACTGGGTTACGAAGGCATCATCATTGGCGGTAATGGTTTAAATACATCGAATATTTTCCCCGTATGCCAAGCTCAATGCGACGGTGTACTGATTGCCCAAGCCTACAGCCCAGAACTAGATAACGAAATTAATCAGGCGTTCCGCGAAGCCTATGTCGCTGAGAATGAAACTGACCCACCACAGTTTAGTGCCCAAGCTTTTACCGGAGTGCAGGTTTTTGTTGAGGCGCTACGCAGTCTAGACGAAAAATCTCCTATTGCAGAGATGCCGTTGCCAGAATTGCGTCAACAGTTGCGGGATGAAATTTTTGCTGGGACTTACATTACTCCCCTCGGCGAAATTTCCTTCACCGAAGAAGGAGAGCTGGTGCAAGAACAGTTTTATGTGGCGGAAATCAAAATGGATGAGTCTGGTGAACAAGGTACATTCGCATTTGTCGAATAATCCCTAGTTGATCTGGGCGTCGTCATTTTAAATTGATTTTTATAAATTCTCTCGAAGCTAAATTGACTAGCTCGGGAGTTCTTTTTTTTCTTCTGATTCTTTACCAAACCACTCTGCTAATTTATCTTTTGCTTTTTGGCGAACCTCGTCATTAATATGGCTGGCAACCACTGTCATCGCCATTACTAAAGTTGAAAGATCGTCTGTATAACCGATCGCCGGCATGAGATCGGGTAATAGATCCGACGGTAAAATCCAGTAGCCTAACGCACCGATAATGACGAGTTTGTATTTGTGGGGAAGATCTGAGCGTTGCAGCGTGTAGAACAAAATGAGCACGATCTCAATCGTTTTTTTACCGGCAGTTAGGGCATAACCTGCAAGCTTCTTTTGAAGGTTTTCACCAGAGTAATACTGTTCGTATTCCCCAAGATTTTGATTGTTCATTTTTTGGAGTTCGTGGGGCAGACAAATATTGAGCTTGTCGGCTTTGTTGACTAGTTCTGTAAATTGTTCACTGAATGTCGGTCCTGATAAGCCTTGTTCGGTATTGAGATGTAGTAAATTCACAAGATCAAGTAGAACTTGAAACTGCTCTGGCGAGATGCTGAAGGTTTCGCAAATTTCTGTGAGAGCAGCTTTTTCTGTTTCGTGAAACTCCTTGTCAATCAGAGCAAGCTCTAGCCCCCAAAACAGTAAGCGCCACTGGGCAACGGTCTCAATATCAGCCAAAATCGCAATGTGGGAGTCGATGCGCTCAAAGGAGCCTGTTGAATTTTTTAGGGTCGTAAACAGCTCAGAGATTTCACGATCGCCATTACTCAATTCGTTGAGATAGTGATTTTCGTCTTCGTCAACGGTGCCATCGGCGATCGCCAGCGAAAACAAGATTGTCCAGAATGCTTGTTGCTGCTCTGGGGTTAGCTTGCGTAGCTCGGGGTGGGAGCGGACAGTGAAGAGGTTGGCGATCGCCTGGAGAGATTTCCGTCGCGTATTATTAGCGCCTTCAAAAAAGTTTGCTGTGGTTTGACGAATATTCAATTTCACCATGGCGTTGGAACCCCGTAATGCTTACCGCTTCTTTTTCTATAGAAACATTTGGCTACGAAAATGAGTTCTGTCCTAGGGAGTGAACTTTACAATCTACGACGTGAAATGACCTTGGCGAAAAGAGTTTCTTACAATAGAGAACGTGACAAACTTATTTAATGGAGTTCAAATTTCGTGCGTAATGTGACCCCTAGTGGAAATTTTCCGCTCCCCCTTATTGGCACAATTGCTGCCTTTCTCGTCTTCGTTGCGCTAAATGCATTCGTGATTATTAATCCCGGACAAGCCGGTGTACTTAGTGTTCTCGGTAAAGCACAAGATGGTGCACTGCTCGAAGGTATTCACTTTAAGCCGCCCCTCGTTGCGAATGTTGATGTTTACGATGTGACCGTACAAAAGTTTGAAGTCCCTGCCCAAAGTTCCACCAAAGACTTGCAGGATCTCACAGCTCGGTTTGCGATTAACTTCCGTCTGGATCCTGTCGAGGTTGTAACTATTCGTCGGACACAAGGAACGTTACAAAATATCGTGGCAAAAATTATTGCTCCTCAAACTCAAGAATCCTTCAAAATTGCTGCGGCGAAACGGACAGTTGAAGAAGCGATTACTAAGCGTACGGAACTAAAAAGTGACTTTGATGATGCCCTCGATGTGCGTTTGAAGAAGTACGGCATTATTGTTCTCGATACTAGCGTCGTAGATTTGAATTTCTCTGCTGAATTCTCAAAGGCAGTGGAAGAAAAGCAAATCGCGGAGCAGCGTGCTCAACGAGCGATTTATGTCGCTCAAGAAGCAGAACAGCAGGCGCAGGCTGATGTAAACCGCGCTAAAGGTAAAGCCGAAGCTCAACGTCTCCTCGCTGAAACTCTTAAGGCTCAGGGTGGCGAACTTGTACTAGAGAAAGAAGCGATCGAAGCGTGGCGTGAAGGTGGTGCGCAGATGCCAAAAGTACTCGTGATGGGTGAAAAAGGCGGTAGTGTTCCTTTCCTGTTTAACCTCGGTGATACTGCTAACTAAAAATAAATAGTTATTTTCAATTGTGTTGAAGATCCTCCTTAAATTAAGGGGGATTTTTATTGTGGCGAAGAAATGAGAGATTTTGTTTGGGCGATCGCCATTTGTACTCCCGATAGAATCGCTCATTGTCGATTTTACTTGCCCACAGGATTCATCATTAAGTGAATGTTTTGCCTCTAAGCAAGACACTAAGACATTATGCTGAGTAAAGTTGCGGTTCCTCATTTAATGTGCTGAAAAAAAATTAATAGCACCTTACTTCAGACAGAAACTCTGTAGAATTAAAATTATATGCAGAACGATAGATTCGTAAGTTTTGAAATCACTTTTTCGTCAGATTTTTGCGCGTAAATATTTAGCGATTGTGGTTTTGGCGAGTCCTATTTGCTTGCTAACTTTGAGTGCCTACATCGTCGTTTCCGAAATCTACGAATCAACTTTAGTGGGCAGAATTAAAACTCAAGCACAATTTAGTACACAAAGTATCCAGAATGTTATCGCTCTCACTGACGAGAAAGTTTTGCTATTGGGCAATAATACTCAAGCGCTCCAATATCTAAAGTCCCTCAGAACTGTCACAGACAAGCCCAAGAGTTTGACAGGTCTTGAGCATCTTTTTCGTACTGAACTACAAAATGACTTGCGAGAGATCCTTCGCCAAAGAAACTATATTGACCATGTTCGTTATGTTGATAAAACTGGACAAGAAATTATCCGTATAGATCGAGATACAAAATCTTATCCTTTAAAAAATGTGAGTCAGCGTGATTATTTTAAAGAGATCATGCAGCTTCAGCCCGGAGAGCTTTACATTTCTCCTATCAATCTGAATCGCGAGGGGGAGACCGGAGAGCTAGAGAAACCCTACAAGCCAACTTTTAGAATTGCCACCCCTGTTTTTAACGAATTAAAAGAGATTGAAGGTTTTTTTATTACTAATCTTTTAGCCAAGGAGATTTTTCAGGTTGCTAATGACGAAGCGCTAGAGAGGAGATACGGCACGGAATTAATCATTAGTAATGCTGACGGCTATTATCTCCAACATCCAGATCCAGCTTTCGAATATGCTTTTGAGTTTGATGATAAAAAGTCAGATGCCGAGATGAAAGTCTCTAAGTATTTATGGCAGAAAATAATTCGAAATCGCGATGGCATTATCTATAATCACAAAATACAGGGAGATTCGTATCTTGTTATTTACGATACTGTTTATCTTTACCCCAATAATGAACAACTGAAAATCAAACTTTTATATTTTATTCCTGATGAAATAGCTTTTCAAAAACTTAGAGATGTTGCGTTATTCTTTTTTGCATTAGGTCTGATTTCTTTGGCTGCATTACTGATAACTCTATCTGGCTTATACCAAGTATACGAAGAGAATAAAGACCTTGAAAAGAAAGAAGAAGAATTGCGTATTCAAAGTGAAGCAGCGGCAGAAGCAAATACGCTGAAAAGCCGTTTCCTTGCATCAATGAGCCATGAAATTAGGACTCCCTTAAATGGCGTTATTGGTCTCGCTGAAGTTTTATCAACAACAATGCTAAATTCTGAACAACGGGATTTTGTACTCACGATTGAATCTAGCGGTCAACATTTACTAGGTTTAATTAACGAAATTCTTGATCTGTCTAAGCTAGAAGCAAATGAAGTTGAAATAGACTATCAACGGTTTAATTTACGAGGTTTACTGAAAGAAACGCTAGATTCTTTTCGGTTACAGGCAGCGAAAAAAGATATTGATCTTGTTTTGTCGATGGATGATGATTTGTCAGATTCTTATGTGGGCGATCGCTTCCGGTTGCGGCAGATTTTAACGAACTTTGTAGGAAATGCTCTAAAGTTTACTGAAACAGGTGAAGTGTTTATCGGTGTTAGTCGGTTTGAACAAGATCTGACTAGTTGGCTAGAAGAACGAAAATTACAACCTAATCTTTTTGATGATTTTGAGAGTCCTGCACTTTTAAAGATTATTGTTCGGGATACGGGCATTGGCATTAGTGAAGCAGCCCAAGCAAAAATCTTTGAACCCTTTTCTCAAGCAGAGAAATCGACAACAAGAAAATATGGTGGAACGGGGTTAGGTTTATCTATTTCGTCTCATTTAGTGACACTCATGGGTGGCAAGTTTGGAGTAGAGAGTGTCTTGGGGGAAGGGGCTGAATTTTGGTTTGTGGTCGTCTTAGATGAGTTGCCGGTTGGGACAGTCCCGACAGTTGAGGGTTTACAGAAACGCTTTGATACTGCAAAGACAACCGCCGGGCGATCGCCGCAGCATCGGATTATGGTGGTAGAAGACAATGTTGTGAATCAAAAAGTTATTGACAGTATCCTCAAACGTTTGGGTTATCAGGCTGATATTTTGCCCAATGGTCAAAAGGCTCTCGAAAGATTAGCAGTGCAAGATTATGACTTGGTATTTATGGACTACCATATGCCTGTCTTAGATGGTCACGAAGCAACGCGGCAAATTCGGAAAAACCCTGATTGGCAGCAATTACCAATTATTGGATTAAGTGCTTCTGCCATGCGGGATGATCTGGAACGGTGTTTGGAAGCGGGTATGAATGATTATTTAACGAAGCCTACTAAGATTGACCAAGTGGCTGACATGCTCGAAAAATGGTTAGGTCGCGAATCTGAATCGGGTGATGTGTCTAGTGCTTTGTAATATTGTGGGTGTTCTTGCCGCGGATCTAGTTCGTTGTATTTAGGACAAGAGCGTTTAAAAATTGTCGAATGGATATACTTTTTTGGGCGATCGCCGCAAGTTTTTTCTTTGTACTGGGATCCTGTTTTGGCAGCTTCCTGAATGTTGTGGTTTATCGCTTGCCGGAAGGAATGTCTCTGATTCATCCGCCGTCCCGCTGTCCGCAATGTGGTCATGGTTTGGGAGCGCGGGAAAATATTCCGGTATTTGGCTGGTTAATGCTGCTGGGCAAATGTCGCTGGTGTAAAACGCCTATTTCTGTGCGCTATCCCCTCGTCGAAGCGTTTGTTGGATTATTATTTGTCGCCGTCTTTTTTCGATTTGGTTTAAATCTAGAGGCGATCGCCGCTGCTGTTTTATTGTTTTGGCTCACTTCTCTTGCCCTAATCGATTTTGATACTTTTACCCTACCCAACAGTTTGACCCAATCGGGATTAGTTTTAGGCTTGGTTTTTCAGATTGTGCTTGGCTTTCAGGCTAATGGCTTAACCGGGGCGATCGCCTATTTTATGGGTGGTATTGGCGCAATGGTGCTGGGAATTTGGCTGTTGGATCTTGTGGGTTTTCTGGGGACGATTGCCCTAAAACAACAGGCGATGGGCGGCGGCGACCCAAAATTGTTGGCAATGATCGGGGCGTGGCTCGGCTGGCAAAATGTGATGCTTACCGTCTTTCTCTCCTGCGCTCTTGGCACAGTCATTATTGGCACAGCGATGCAGCTGGGTAAACATGAGAAAAAACAACACCTACCCTTTGGCCCGTTTTTGGCGCTGGGGGCAATGATTAGTTTATTTTTCGGCGATCGCCTGATCGAATTTTATTTGAATACCTTTTTAGGTTTTTAGCGGGAGCTTTCTGTATGATGGGTTGTGGTTGAGACAGTCCCTCCTTGCGTCCTTGAAATCCCCCCGCTGGCAACGTAAAAAAATTAATTTGTGGCAACGGCAATTAGAAATTTTTGGCGTCGCTTCGCAATTTGCTGCCCGCCTTGGTAAAGACCGATTTTTGGCACGGGATGCTTCCCAAAGCCGTCGGCAACAAGCACGGTGGCTGGTTAACCGTCTCCTCGATTTGGGGCCAACTTTCATTAAAATTGGTCAGGCGATGTCGACCCGCCCGGATCTATTTCCCGTCGAATACATCGAAGAGCTGAGCCAGCTACAGGATCGTGTACCGCCGTTTCGTAGTGCCGAGGCGATCGCCGTCGTAGAGAAAGAATTTGATAAATCTCTCTACGCCGTTTTTAAAGAATTTGAGCCGGAACCCCTCGCTTCAGCCAGCCTTGGTCAAGTCCATAAAGCAGTCCTCTATACCGGTGAAGAAGTTGCCGTTAAGGTGCAGCGTCCCGGTTTAGAAAATCTATTTCGCGTTGATATTCAAGTCATCGAAAGATTGCTGGCGATCGCCGCGCGATTTGCCAAAGACTTAGATAAATATAATCTCACCCAAATTTGCCGCGAATTTTTTGATCTGCTCTACCAAGAAATTGACTATGTCCACGAAGGGAAAAACGGCGATCATTTTCGTGATAATTTTGCTAGCCAAAACCATATCCTCGTCCCAAAAGTTTATTGGCAGTACACAACCCGTCGCGTCTTAACCCTCGAATACCTCCCCGGCATTAAAATCGATGACCGCGCTGCCCTCGAAGCCGTTAATATTGAACCCGACAACGTTATTAGTCTCGGCATTTCCGCTTATTTAAAACAGCTTCTCCAAGACGGCTTTTTCCAATCCGATCCCCATCCGGGGAATATGGCTGTCGATGAAAATGGCAAATTGATTTTCTACGACTTTGGCACCATGACCGAAGTCAAATCCATGGAAAAGACGCAGATGATGCGCACTTTTTTCGCCATTCTCCGTAAAGATACTGACGAAGTTGTCGATACCTTGGTTTACATGGGTCTCATTGAGCCGATGGCAGATATGACTCCCATTAAACGGATGGTTGCGTTCCTCCTCGATAAATTCCGCGATCGCCCTGTTGATCTCAAAGAATTTGAAGCCATTAGCGGCGAAGTGTATTTAATGTTCGAGCAGCAGCCCTTTCGGTTGCCACCCCAGATGACTTTTATTATCAAGGCGATTACCACCCTTGATGGCATTGCCCGTGCCCTTGATCCCCAGTACAACTTGCTCGCAGCAGCTCAACCCTTTGTACGCAGCATGGCGATTAGTAAAGAAGAAAATGAAAGTCGCATCACTTCCTTTGCCAAGCAGACAAAAGAATTTGTCCTCTACCAAATTAACAAACCCACCCGCACCGAGATGGCAATCAAGCGTCTCGAATCGCGCATTGAGCTAGGGGAGCTACAGTTTCGCGTTAAATCTCTGGAGAGCGATCGCCAGCTACGCCGCATTTATCTCGCCGTAAAAACGATTATGTACGGCACTCTTTGTGGCTTTGCAACCATTGTGGGCGTTTTGCTATTGCCCTATCCCAACTATGCCATTGTTGTGTTTGGCGGTGCGTTGTTCCTTGCTTTCGTCACTGGGCGATCCCTCATTAAGCTAATGATCCAAGAGCGTCTTGACCGCCTAGTCCGCAAATAGGGCGAACCTCAGTAAAGGTAGAGTTGCACTGTGTTCCCTGCTTCTCGCATGGAAGCTATTGCTGTCTTAAAACCATAAAAATATTTACTGTAAGTAGGTAGTTGTCAATAGAAATCACGTAAAGAAAGCTATCGAAAAAAGCTTTATCTCCCATTTTTTCCTGAATTGTTTTGTGGGGAATAAGTGAATTCTTAATTTTTCCTTAAACTATCAAAATGTCTTGGACACTTATGTATTAAAGGCCTTCGGTAGTGTTGTTAGTTCACCACCAAAAAATGGCGATCGCCGTAATTTTTCTAGTCGCATGACAGGACATCAGTAGAGTGAAAGCCTTGCTAATAGACTGTTTTCGCGTACTGAAATCCGTAAAAACCGCATTTAAACCCATTAGGGATCAGAGTTGATAAGGTTGCGAATACCAAAAAATACACTTTCTGAATTACTTAAAAAAGGCAGTTAACATACGAGATTTGTCGCTTTTACGTATGATTTCGTGCACTTTAGATTCGGTATTTTAGCGGATTGCTACACCGAATCTGCCATTTAAGATAAAAGGTAATCGAAATTGTTTCGACTAAAAAGTTTCTAAAAGGCACTTTTAATTTTTGTTAGTTTATCTCTTAACTTTGGTCTTGAAAAAATAAAATAGAGAGCATCCAAAGTGATTGAAGATATCAAAATCAAAGGGCTAACAAATAACTTTTAAAGGAGCCAGAGGTTCATTTACCAAACAGGAAAATTTGGGTCGATACAAAAAGATGATCTTAAGCAACATCATGGATATCTGGCCAAGACCTAGTTTCTTTACGAAATAGGTTTCGCCCAAAATTTCTTTTAAAACCTCCAAATCTCAAACAAGGTAAGTCTATGGAATTACAAGATGTCACAACCAAAAGAGTAGTCATTCCCAGTAAGGCTCTCAAGGCATTGATCCTCAAGCAGGCATCAGGTCTCGTCACGATATTTGACCCTACTGATGAATCCGTATTTTGGCACTTGTATTTTTCCTCTGGCAAACTGCAGTATGCAACCAGCGGCATGGGTCGTAAAGAGCGTTTGACTTACTTGCTCAAGCAGCTTTTCCCGAAGAGTGATTTCCCAATTCCTAATGGCCTTAGTAGCGAAGAAGAGTATCTTTATATTCGTAAACTACTAGGCAGCAGTAAGCTGTCGGCAAAACAAGTTAAACAGGTTTTGTATTACCTCACTCAGGAGGCGATCGCCCAAGTTTTGTCCATTCCACGGGCAGCACTCCAGTACGACCCGAAAACCCTATTGCCGGAGCCAGCAATCCTTTCCTTGTCTATAGGTAAAATGCTACGTCCGTTGCAAACTCAGATTAAAGATATCGTCAAACTACGGACGGCGATCGGTTCCCCTTTCCAGCGTCTCCAACTTCTCGAAGCAGACCAAGACGTTAGTCAGCCAGACCTAAACCTCGCCCACTGCATTTCCTTCGAAGGCTTAAATGTCCAGCTTGCAGAAAAGCGCACCCTCTACGAGGTCAGCCTAGAAGCCAATCAATCTATTTTGACCTTCGGTAATTTGATTAAGCCGATGGTACGTAAAGGACGTATCGAGACCTCTCCCTACCAAGCCAAACCAAGTCAGCCTAAAACATTAGTTGCCTGTATCGACGACAGTAAAGCGACCCAAAGAATCGTCAAACTGATTTTAGAAGCGAGCGGCTACGAAGTAATTGGCTTAACAGATCCAGCCCAGGCCCTCAGCACCTTTGTCCAGCAACGTCCCGCCGTCATTTTGATGGATATCAACATGCCCGATATCAACGGCTATGAACTGTGTCGCATGTTAAATCAATCCAATATGCTCAAAGATATTCCCGTCATTATGCTGACAGGCAGAGATGGTTTGCTAGATCGCATGCGTGCCCGTCTTGTTGGCTCCACAGACTACATTCCCAAGCCTTTTCAGCCCCAAGACTTAGTTCAGTTAGTACGCTCTTACACCGAAGCCCCCAAGTCAAAGGGTAAGAAAAAGCCATCTCTCCCATCTTCTGAAACCACTTCTCAACTGCAATCCTCTGGTGCACCATTCAATGTGTCCAATGTCAAAGGTGATAGCTCCCCTTCTCTGTTTGCAACATCACCATCCCAGCTCAAGTTGGCTTAGGACTGGTGAGTAAAGTGCTTCAGTGATGAGATATATACCCTCGTCAAAGGTCAAAAGTTAAGCTTCTCCCTTGACTGACCCATCATTACTGTTTGATGCATAAATGTATCTGGCATAACAATCCGAGGACGCTGACTTGTGGCCACAGATATACCTTCAGAGGAGTCTTGAGCAAAGAACTGATGACCTTAGGAAAAAAGCGAATAACATCAACTTTTTCGCAATGCTTAATCCCTTATTAATTTTGTAAAAAAGTACTTTACAAATTTAACTTTCTCAGACATGAAAATTACGAAGCTGTCTGGTTTTGATGATGAGCATCTCCCGCCAGAGAAGAACTTTAAACCCTTAAGGAAGATCACCTAGAACCCCCGTCAGCATTGTCTTTGGCTACGTACGGATAAAGCGAAGGTAACTTTGACTTAACCAAACAACACTTGAAATTCACATTTCCCTTAATAGTATGCAAATAATCTTTGATTATCGCCTGAAAATTGTTAAAACAGACACAAGCTAGAAAGTACCACTGCACTTGCATTTGATATCAATAGGACAGAACAAAGCACTGTTGCCATAGAAACAAGTCACCAACCGTACAACACAAACTTTAATAAGTATTCTTGCTGTCTTACCATAGCTTCACAAGGATTATTTCAAATCTGAAAATTCCGAATAAAATGACCGGATGTGAAAAGAGAAGGATTGAATAGAGGAGGCAATAACTTAAGTAGATATATTTGCTTACTTTCTCTGCCACTACTAGATATTTGATAATTCCCTGTCCACACCATCGCCAAATCTGAATGTAGTTTTATGGAAGTGCAGGATACTGCGACAAAAAAAGTTGTGATTCCGGGTAAGGCTCTACACAGTCTTATTGTCAAAAAAGCATCTGGAATTATTACTGTTTTCGACCCCTCAGACGAGTCCGTCTTTTGGCAACTTCACCTCGGCGGTGGCAAGCTCCACTATGCCACTAGTGGGGTTGGGAAGAAGGAGCGTTTAGCCTATTTGCTCAAGCAGCTTTTTCCAAAAACCCAATTTCCGCTGCCGGATACCCTCAGTGATGATTACAGCTATATCTGCAAAATCTGGAAAATGGGAAAATTTTCCTTAAAGCAGGTGCGACAGGTGCTGTTTTTCTTGACTCAGGAAGCGATGACCCAGGTTTTAGCTTTGCCGAGGGCCGCAGTGAAGTTTGAAAAAATGCCCATTCGGCTTGATCCGCTGCTGTTGTCGTTATCTCTGAAGCAAATGGTTCGTCCTCTACAGCCTCAGATTCGGGATAATGTGCAGATGCGATCGCAGATTAGTTCGCCTTTTCAGCGCCTGTATTTAGAAGATGTTGATCAGATTGTGAACCAGTCTTGGCTGGAGGCAGAGGACTATGAGTTTGTTGGTGAGATTGTGGAACTGTTGCACAGTAAACTCACACTTTACGAAATCAGTAAAGAGGCGCAGAAAACAACAAATAAGCTGGGAAATTTACTGCGACCACTGATTCAGGCCGATGGGTTAAAGGTGTTGCCCTACAAAGCAAGTCAAGAGGATGAAAAGTCTTTAATTGCTTGTATTGATGACAGTAAAGCGACCCAGCGCATTGTCAAGCTAACCCTTGAGGCTAGTGGTCTCAATGTGGTGGGGGTAACGGAACCTGCCCAGGCACTAAGTGTTTTTGCTCGACAACGTCCAGAGGTGATTTTGATGGACATTAATATGCCGGAAATTGACGGTTATGAGCTGTGTCGAATGTTTAACCAGTCGAGTGCTTTAAAAGATATTCCGGTCATTATGTTGACTGGTCGGGACGGATTGCTTGACCGCATTCGTGCTCGCATGGTGGGTGCTTCGGACTATATTGCCAAGCCCTTCAATCCCGAAGAATTGATCCAGTTGGTGCATTCCTACTTGGGTTCAAAGCTTCCTGAATCAAGCTTGTCTTGATTGTTATTTACCATTTATTTAACCCTAGGAAATTTAGGACAAAAAAATCATGAAAAAGGCATTAGTTGTGGATGATTCTAAGTCGGAGCAGAAGCTCGTTCAGGCGTTGTTGGAAAAGATGGCAATCAATGTTGATCTAGCTGATAACGGTGAGGAAGCTCTGAAATGGCTGCAAAGTAATGACCAGCCTGATTTGATTTTGCTAGATATCGTAATGCCTGATATGAATGGTCTGGATCTGTGCCGGGAGATCCGCGAAAACCTTGGCTATGCAGAGGTGCCAATTATTTTTTGCTCGAATAAATCTCAAGAGTTTGATCGTTTTTGGGCACTACGCCAAGGGGGTAATGCCTATTTAACAAAGCCCTATAGCCCCATGGACTTTATGAAAACGGTTAAGGAATATCTATAAATATTTTGTATTGGTATTGGTTTCTCGATTAATCGACGACATTAGGTTACGTATTGATCATGGCAGCGACTCTTCCGACAATGACGACAGACTATTTCCAAGTGCGGCTATACTCGCAGGCTGCGGTTCCGGACTTGGAGCGATCGCGGCTATTGATTCCCTTGGGTGATATTGCTGAGATTGTCACTGTGCAGCGGCAAGATATCTGTGCGCTGCCGGGTGTGCCCCAAGGGATTGTTGGTGTTCTGAATCTGCGGGGTCAGTTGATTTGGGCAATGGATCTGCGCCAGCTCAATCGGTCGTGGGTACCGGAATCTCGCCCGAATCCCCAAGGGAAGGTGACGTTAGTTTTAGTCACGTCTGACCAAGGTCAAGTTGGTTGTATCGCAGATGAGTTGCTGGGAATTGCGACCTGTGATCCTGCGGTCATGCAGGGAATCGCGCCTAACTTTCGGTCGGCCTATGCTTTCTGCGATCGCCAAATCGAGCAGGACAGTAAACATACAGGTTTAGTTATCGATACGAGACAGTTGTTTCGCCATTTATCGCTGATGGCTTAAGTCAACTGTGAATACTTGATTTGTGGGCATCTTACTGGACATTCAGGCTTCTGCTACTCATTTCTTTCTGCACTTCATCTCACTCGCTCAATCACCCTAAGGATTTCTATGACGGCTACTACTAACGCTCTCAACAACCAGCCTAATTACTCTCCGACCATTAAGTCGTTACAGGCGGCGATCGCAGTCGATCCGACGGACATCGTGACTAAGCTCAATCTAGCCAGTCAGCTAGAGGAAGAAGGGTTTAAGCAAGATGCGGCGATGGTCTACCAAGACATTATCGATAATGACGAAGATGGTGTGTTTGCAGCAAGTGCGGAGCAGGCGATCCTTGCTCTCGGTATCGATCCAGCAGCGAATGGCAATGGAGCAGCAGCACCTGAGCAGTCAGTAGCCCCCCAGACAGTCCCTAGCAATAATGTTTCCTATTCGGAAGAAATCCGGGGCATGAAGCGGGAAGTTGCCGCTGACCCGACGGATATGATCGCCCAGATTAGTTTGGCGAGTGCCCTAGAAAACGACGGTCATGATGCCGAGGCGGCAGAGGTTTATCGCTACATTATCGCCAATGATGCTGACGGTGTGTTTTCCGCCAGTGCCGAAAAAGCTTTAGAAAAACTAGAAGGGGCGATCGCCCCGCCGAGTATTACTGTTGTTGAGGAACCAGTTCAGCCTGAGCCAACTCCAGTTGTTAGAGCTAAGAAAACGCCTAGTAAACCCGCTGCCGTACCAGATTTAACGCCACAGCGTGTTGGTCGCCGCCATAGTATCGCAGGTCGTCTAAAAGACCTTCCCATTGCGCAGAAACAGTTCGCAGGGATGCTCCTTTCTAGTTTGGTTACCCTAACTGGTGTGGTCGGCGCAGGTATCTTGATTACGTCAGCTTCTGGACGAGCACAGTTGCGAGAACAGGCGATCTCCGAGCTAGCCGTCAACGAAATTCAGTACGACATTAAAATCAACCAGATGGGTTTCGGTTTCCGGGGTCAGTCTGATAACGCGGCGGTTATTGAAGCGGCAACCCAGTATGCCCAAACAGGCCAGGTTGCTCCGGATGTCAGAGCTTTGGTAGAAGGCATTCTAGAAAACGAAATTCAAGCACGTACTATCGAATTTGCCACCTTGGTGGGGCCAGATAAACGCATCATTGTTAATGCGAATGCTGACCGTACTGGCGACCCCTTTGACCCCAACGGTTTGGTAACCCAAGTCCTTGAAAATCCTGCCCAAATTAAAACCAGTGAATTAGTCCCTTGGGAACAGATCTCCGCTGAACAGCCCCCGCTTCCCGAGGGAACATCCCCTGAAGCGCAAGCCCTTGTCCGTTACACTGTTACCCCTGTTACAAGTGCCTCTGGTCAAGTAGTAGGAGCTTTGGTCTCTGGTGACCTTGTGATCGAAGGGAAGGTGGCAATTCCCACCGAAACGGTGAAAGCGTTTGACTCTGGCTACAGTGCGGTTTATCACATTAACGCTGATGGCTCCTTTAATCTGTCGGCGGCGGCATCGGAAGTACTTGAAAATACTGGCACGACTGAAGAATTAGTCATTCATACCAGTATTGATGAAGCGGATAAGCTGGCACTACCAACCGATGACTTATTACGGGCGGCAGTAGAGGCCAATGGCGAAGTCGTTACCGAAACAAAGGACGTTGGTGACCAGACCTATACACTGGCTGCTGTCAGCATCAGTAATAATGCCGGTCAACCGATCGCCATTATGATGCGGGGAACTCCGGTTGATAACCTGAATGCTCTACTTCGTAGTAACTTACTCTTGCAGGTCTCCGTTGGTTTGGTGGCGATCGCCCTGTCGGCATTGTTGGCTAGTTTGCTAGGACGAGCCATTAGCCAGCCGATTAAAGAACTACAGGATACAGCGGAAGAATTTGGTCAAGGTAATCTAACGGTTCGAGCAGAAGCAACATCTAAAGATGAAGTCGGTCTACTGGCAGAAACCTTTAATACGATGGCCGATGACATTCTGGCTTCTACCGAGGCGATCGCCAAACAGTCGGAAGTTAACGAGAAAGAAGCGGAATTCCAACGTCAAGAGCGGGAACGCCTACAAGAAGGTGTAATTCGTTTACTCCTACAAATTGAAGAAGCCCGCCGTGGTGATTTGAGCGTTCAAGCCCAGGTGGACGAAGGGGAAGTTGGCTCCATTGCTGACGCATTTAACGCCACCATCCGAAGTCTCCGTTTGCTGGTATCTCAGGTACAAAACTCTGCAAACCAAGTACATGACTCGGCGATCGCCAACAATGACTTGATTACCCAGTTGGCGAACGAAGCAACGGTACAGGAAAAAGCGATTCAGTCTGCTGAACGTTCTGTTAAAGGTATCGCTCAATCGATTCAATCTGTTGCAAAATCTGCCCAAGTTGCCGCCAAGATTGCCCGCAGCTCCCGTGTGGCAGCGCAACAGGGTCAGGAAACAATGGACGAAACGGTAGAAAATATCGATAACATCCGTGCGTCGGTAGCTGACACTTCGAAAAAAGCAAAACGCTTGGCGGAATCCTCCCAAGAGATTTCTAAGATTGTCAACATCATTTCTGACATCTCCGAGAAAACGAACTTACTGGCGTTTAACGCATCCATTGAGGCGACCCGTGCCGGTGAAAACGGCCAAGGTTTCCGAGTGGTTGCAGACGAAGTCCGTCGCCTAGCGGAACAGGTCACCACCTCCGCCCAAGAAATTGAGCAACTCATTGGCGGTATTCAGGAAGAGACGGTGGACATGATGAAAATGATGGAAGAAAGTACTTCCCAGGTTGTCACCGGAACAGAACTGGTCCGTAAAACTAAGACGACCCTGCAAAACGTGGCGCGGATTAGCCAAGAAATTGACAAGGTACTGAACTCCATTTCGAAGGCTACTGTATCCCAGCGAGATGCCTCCACCAAGGTCACCAAAACAATGCAGTCCGTTGCAAATGTGGCCCAAAAGACCGCTTCAGAATCCCAGTCGATGTCTGAGCAGTTGAAGTCCCTAACCAACGTGGCGATCGCCCTCCAGGAATCCTCTTCTCGATTTAAGGTCGACTAATTTGAATGGCATCTCCTGCCTAAATTTCCCGAATCGCGACCTGCCATTGTCCTAGCCACCACCCCGATTATTTGCTGCCATGTTGGATGCCGCCAGTTTAAAAGCGATCGCCCTTGAAGCCCGCCATTGTTTTCTGTATGAAGACGCGCCGGACTTTATTAACCTGTTTTACGGGAGCATCAAACAACTAAAAAGCGAACTGGCGCAGCCCACTGGCGCAGATATTGACAGTCTGTACAAAGATTTGGTGCGCTCAGCCCATTCCATTAAAGGGGGGGCAGGTTTAGCCGAGTTGACTGTACTCAATCAGCTCGCCCACAAAATGGAAGATCTCCTCGAAGCCATGGCCGAGGGGCGTGTCCAAGACCAAGAAACGGGTTTAGAACTGGTCACCCTAGCAATGGAGGAAGTCCAAAGTTGTGTAGATTTGGCATCCTCTAGTGACGATAATCCCGGTGTGTCCGCCGGAGCCGCTGAACTGACCACGGCCCTAGGAGAATTCATAGAATCCTCCGTTGCTGCTGAACCTGCTCCAGACATGGCTACCAGTGGCAGTACACCGAGTAAATTTATTGCGACATCTCTGAATGTTGACCTCGAAGCCTGTGTAAAACGGGTGGAAGATTTACTAGCCAATAAGCCGCCCGCCCAGCGTCTCAAATCCCACCTTAAAACCCTCGCCGAAGAATGTCAGCTCTTGGGTGAAGCCCTGAGTTTGCAGTGGTTACAGGATATTGCAGCCGTGATTAACCAGATGGTGGCGAAACCGACAACACCGCTCAAGGAATTTACAGAGTTGGCGATCGCCGAAATTCGGGAGGTCACCCAATCCTATTTACAAGACGTTAACAACACAGACCTATCGGCCACCTTTAAGCAATTCCAAGAAGTGCCGAAGGTCGCGGCTCCCCCAGAACCCCAAGCCGCGCCCGCTCCTGTTCCTGCCGCTACCACTGCCTCTAAGCCAACCGAAGCACCCCAGAAAAAAACTTCTAGTTTGCAGGTGCGGATGCCGATTACCCAACTGAACCGCATGGGTAATGCCGTTGGTGAATTGTTTATTGGTTACGAACAGCTTTCCCGTCACCAGCAGCAACTCCTCCAAGCGAGCCGCAACCTGAAGCAGCGAACCCAGCAGCTTAACCCGATTCGTGACGAAGTCGTCACCCTCTACGATCAACTGGCGATCGCCTCACCGAAAATTGCCACGCCCAATGGTAATGGCAACGGTTCTGGAGCTGTCGCCACAGACATCCTCGGCGAAGAAGTCTCCACAGACTCAGAATTTGATAGTCTCCATTTCGACAAATACACCCAAGCCCACTCCAACTTGCAGCAGTTCCAGGAGCTAATGGTGCAGGTGCAGGAAATTCGTGAGGACATTGAACTCATTCGTTGGGAATTCCAAAACTCCCTCGATAGTATGCGGCAACAGCTGGAGTATTTAAACCAAGATCTCACCCAGTCTCGTTTGGTTCCCTTCGGTAAGCTGGCACGACGGTTTATCCAATCTTTAGAAACCCTTAGCCAACGGTATCCCCAATCAGCACAGCTCAAAATTCTCGGTGACGATGTGCTCGTTGACCAAGCGATTTTGGAGCAATTGCGCACACCGCTTACCCACCTCATTCGCAATGCCTTTGACCACGGTATCGAGCCACCCGCCCAACGTCGCCAAGGGGAAAAGCCCGATGTCGGCACCATTACTTTATCCGCCAAACTGCTCGGTAATATCGTCGAAATCGAAGTGAGCGATGATGGCAAAGGGGTTAATGTTGACCGGGTCTGGGAAAAAGCCGTTGCCGTGGGTTTACATGGTGAAACGGAGCGCGATCGCCTTAGCGAAAACCAAATTTTAGACTTTATTTTTGCTCCCGGTTTTTCGACGCGCCAGAAAGTGAGTGACCTCTCAGGACGGGGGATGGGCTTGGATATTGTTCGCCTCGAACTCGATCAGTTAAATGGAACCGTTGGCGTTGATAGTCGGTTAGGTCAGGGCACAAAATTTACGATTCGGATTCCCCTCAGTTTCAATATTTTGCCGTTGCTCCTGTGTCGCTGTCAGCAACAGGTTTTAGCGTTGCCATCGGTCAATATCATGGGTGTGGTGGCTTTAGTCGATAAAAACGCCAACGTCGAGCCACCGACTCAACTAGATTGGCAAGGTTCTTCCTTGAAACTTCATCCTTTAGATGAGCTGTTGCCCTATCCCCAAAACAATGTTTTTCTGCCCGCAGATCAGCGCCCAAAGCCGACAATTGCTGTCGTTGTCCGCAAAGGGGATCAACCCTTAGCGATCACTGTTGACGAGATTATTGGGGAGCGGGAACTGGTATTAAAAGCCCTCGATCGGACAGTCACCTATCCGCCGTATATTGCTGGTTGTACTGTGCTGGGTACTGGCGAGGTTGTCCCTGTACTGATTCCAGATGCCTTTGATAGCCTGCTCAATGCGCCAAAACTGGAGAAGCAAACAGCACCAACAACGACAGTAGCTCGCAATACCCCACGGCAACCCTCCATTTTGATCATTGATGATTCTGTGGCAGTACGTCGTACCCTCAACAAAATGCTTACCCAGAGTGGCTATCAAGTACACCAATGCCGCGATGGTAAAGAGGCATGGAATTTCCTCAACCGCTCTAACCAAGTCTTTGATCTAGCAATTTGTGATCTTGAGATGCCCGGATATGACGGGTTTACTTTGCTGCAAATGGTGCGCGGACAAAAACAGTGGGATGATTTGCCGTTTGTCATGTTAACCTCCCGCGATAATGATCTCCACCGTCAAAAAGCTGAAAGACTGGGCGCGAGTAACTACTTTACGAAGCCCTTTAACCCGATCCAGTTTCTACAGGCGATCGCCGAGTATGTTGATTAAATCATCTGATTGAAATCAAGCAAAAAAGACGCGGTGAGTGGGAGAAATGGGAGAAGGGGAGAATTAGACTCTGAAAAAACTATCGCCGTGTTGCCGTGTCTTCGCGTCTTGTTTGTCTCTTCCTTGGGCTTGCAAAGCCGCAATGACTAAACAGCCGGAATTTTAATCTTGGCGATCGCCGAATATATGAATTAGTTTTAAGAGTATATTTTTAATCAAGCTAAATGACGAAAGTCACCAGATAAATGCTTAAAAGAGTTAGACGTTATCGTTTTGTAATGGATGACAATCACCCGATATCATTCGAATTTGATAAAGAAGTTGTCAACTAATTGAAGCCAATCACTATATGTATATTGACATCATTTTCGACGATGAATTTGAGGATTAGGACTCACACCCTTACACGGAACTGAGAAGTAAGTACTTGTTCTGGATTTTTTATAAAGAGATATTGTAGCCAACGGAAAAATGTATTCCATCATCTTGTAAACTACCTTCTGGACTTTCAACTTCAACTAACGGAACTCCATAGTCTAAGCGGAGAGTTAACGGTTCGAACCATTTTCCCCTGAAAGGACGATAAGTTAAACCCACTCCTACACTTGCGAGGAAATTGTCATCGGATAAAAAATTAGGATTACTAGAATTATTCCAAACAACTCCTAAATCAAAAAATGGACTCACTTCCAGTCGTGTCTCTCCTAAGTCATCAGTTAATAAGCTGATTCTATTTTCAATACTGAAAACAAATCCATTATCACCTGAGCGAAGATTTTCGCGGTATCCTCTGACTGATTGACGACCACCAATGACAAATTGGTTGATTGGTAAAAGATTGTTTTGTGTCAACTGAGTAAGACCTTTTACAACAAGTAAATGATTATCTGCGATTTTTTGGGACATTTGAGTTTGTAAAAAAAGGCTCAGAAACTGGCCATCTGGAATTGAAGAAGGATTCTTTGTTGCCCCAAAAAAACCTGTGCCAACGTTTAGCTGTCCACGTAATAGTAAAACGTTACTGCTGCTTCTCCGTAGGTGCTCTAGAGCTAAAGAAAAAACAGAAGTTCGACTAATACCTTCATTATTCGGGCCGAAACCGATGCCAAACGGAAAACTTTTATTAATGAATGTCTGTCCCTCTTCAAGGCTAAAGCCTCCAATCAATGTCCATTCTTCTTGCAAAGTACGACTGATAGGATATTGATAATCAAGGGAAAACCGTTCTATTTCAGAGCGAAAACCGAATTCCGAGGCCAAACCTTGTAAAACATCTTTACGTTCTTTTCCTGCCTGTATTCCAAGTGTGCCAAGCCCTCCTCTAGGAGATGTACCAACAGGCAGGGAATAACCAAAGAGCCATGAGACCGAGTCATCTGAACCGCCAACTTCTATTTCCTCATCCTCAAATATCGTTGTAACAAGGGTTGAAGAACTTCGATCTACAAACGGGTTATATCTTCCACTAGCGTAGAATCTTTCCCCATACCCAAATGAACGACTATTGAAATTGACTTGCCAATCAAAGCCTTCATCTCCTAAGCTAGGCGGGGAATAATTATTAAATGAAGCACTAAACTTTAATCGCTCTGCTTCCTCTAAATAAACAGTGATATTACTAGTTCCATCTTTATTAGGTTCATTACTTAGTACCGAATAAACTGAGCCTGGAACAAATAACGGATCAAGTGCTAACAACCTCACCTGATTTTCTAATTTGGTCAGGTTAACAGGGCCTTTATTTAGTTCGGGTATTGCAGGGGCTAGTTGAATCGCGACGTAGCGACTTAACCAAGGAGAGCCTGGCGAGGATACTGCTCCTTGAATAGTCTCAACATTAATATTTTCAATACTCCCTTCAATGATGTGTACGAATAAAGTTCCATCCTCTGAGACTCTGATAGGACAAGCTTGTGACGTAATGTAGCCTCCTTGAATATAAAAGCGAGTAATTTCATCTCGAATATTTTTTAAATCGACGCTGTCAACAGATCTACCAAGATATGGAATGACAATTTCAGCTATTGCAGCTTCAAAAATCTCACTGTCTGAACCACTTACTCCTTCTATTAAGTATGTAAGTGCTAGATCGCTGTTAGACTTGTGAACTGTACAAGCCCCTGGAATTTTGGCAGTAGCATGAAGTGAGTTCTCATTACTAATACTTTTGAT
>CAZXBK010000063.1:0-21744 GCA_964638765.1 uncultured Synechococcus sp.
TCGACATTGCCATATCTGAGGTAACGCATTACAAATGCCTTGTACAAGGATCGAGCCTATGAGCAAATCCCATCTGATTTTATTGACCAAGCAAGCAAATCCGACAGATGTGAATACCCTCAAAATGGATGCTCAGGAAGCAGAACTTGAGAACCAATTTGATTTGGCCATGGAACTGTGGACAAGAGTTCTAGCAGCTTCAAATTCAAAATTAGATCCGCAAGCAATAAACGCTTTTGGGAGAATTGCTTTAAAACGTGAAAAATTCGAACAGAATCTACCGCCACAAACGCAACCTATTACGCCTAGTCAACCCTTTACTTCCCGTCAGTCACCCACCACAGAAACAACACCACCTCAGAGAGATATTGAATTTCTGCCTATTATTTCCAATAAAACATTCTCGTTTGAAACTGTCAGGATTAATAAGCCTTGGATTGTAATGAAACGAGATCAAAGAGAGGCAGAATATTTTCCGATTGATCTTGGTGGTAGCATGACGTTAGATCTCGTTAAAATTCCCGCTGGTAGCTTTATGATGGGTAGTCCTGACGGTGAAGGGTATAGTAGTGAAAAACCACAAAATCGAGTGATATTGAAGGAGTTTTGGATCGGAAAATATCCGGTGACTCAAGCTCAGTGGAAACAGGTGGTAACGGTACTACCAAAAATCGGGCAACATTTAAAGTCAGATCCATCGTATTTTAAAAAAGATAATTGTCCGGTTGAAAAGGTTAGCTGGCTTAGTGCACAAGAATTTTGTAAGCGATTATCTCTTGCGGTAAAACGGAAAATCCGATTACCTTCTGAAGCAGAGTGGGAATATGCCTGTCGCTCTGGTACTACTACTCCATTTGCTTTTGGGGAAACGATTAGTCCAAAAATCGCAAATTACGATGGGAACTATTTTTATGGAAATGGTTTAAAGGGTGAGTATAGAGAGCAAACAACTTCTGTCGGTCAATTTCCGGCAAATGGATGGGGTCTGTATGATATGCATGGAAATGTTTGGGAGTGGTGTCAAGATGATTGGCACAGTGGTTATCAAGATGCTCTTAATTATGGAGCTGCTGCTTGGCAGAAAACTAATGATGGTAAAGCCCTCAAAAAAGTGATTCGTGGTGGCTCTTGGAATGCCGTTCCACAAGATTGTCGTTCGGCAAATCGTGGTAATTATTCTCGTAATGGTCGCAAAAATACTATCGGTTTTCGCGTTGTTATGTCGTCCCAGTGATTCGGTTTTCTGCCTTCCTGTTTTTTCTAGTATGTTCAAAGTGCAAGATCAAATAAGAGGATTGTAATCACCAACGAATTTGTAAGATAAGTGGAGTCAGAAATACTCTCTGAAGATCATTTTTTTCATCTCTACCCACCCTAGGCTTATGAGCAACGATCAAGTTTACATAGTCACAGAGACCACCGAAACAAATCCCACAGGGGGACGTGATGACCAAGAAAGCAGCAATCCTTTCGATAACGAACCAGAGGCAAAACCTGTTCAAGTAGGCAATAAAAAACTGAAGCGTGTTCCTGTCGATGCCAAACTCCTCAAAGCCCAGATGAGTGGCATGATCGCGACCCTCGAAACGTTATTTGAAGAAGCGGAACACAAAAAAGGGTTATCCCTCAGCGAAGTGCAATTATCCGTAGAGATTAATGGTAAAGGAGAGGTGAGTATTCTCGGCTCTGGGGCAACGCTGGGTAATACAGGGGCGATTACGATGACCTTTACGCGGCAACCTAAAGATTAGTTTTCTCAGTCGGTTTCAGAGTCCGTCGAAACCCCTTCCGCCCTCCGGGCACCTTCCCCAAGGAAGGATTTTTATTTGCTCGAAATTCTATAAGTATCTAAGCGGAATAGGTGGCGATCGCCGTAGATAAGAGGTTCAGAGATAACCTTTATTTGTTCCCCTAGATCGCGAGAAAAATCAGTAGCAAAGAAGTGCTAGATTGTAACGATGGCAGTGATTTCAGCAAGGACGCTCACCTGAAGAATATGAATAAGAAGTCAGAGCAACCGATGTATTCATCCTTCGAGGAATACAGTATTGCCAGAGAAAAAGCTCGTTTAGAAAAGGTTTCGCGGGCGATCGCCACAGAAGAGCAAGAGAAGACAACTGCTGCTAACGATAAAGATGATTCTCAGAACGTCGCGACAAAGCCAGCAATCACCCCAGAAGAACCGCCACAAACCGCCCTTTCCCCATCACTAGAACTCCTATCCCAATCAACCATCCCTCTCGCTGACCAGCTCTGTGAAAATGGCATTGCCGCATTAAATCAGGGAGGTTTCGAGGCGGCTATTAAACTTTTTAGTCAAGCAATTGCCGCTAATCCAAATCTTGTAGAAGCCTATAACAATCGTGGCATTGCCCGTGGAGAAATAGGCTTATTCCAAGAAGCCTTAGCTGATTTCGACCAAGCCCTAACCCTCGATGCACAATGCGCAGCGGCATATTACGCCCGTGGCACTATCCACCATAAATTAGGTCAAGCACAGCAATCCTACAATGACCTTTCCCAGGCGATCGCCCTTGCCCCACAATGGGTTGACCCGTATATCAACCGTGGTCTTATTCTTACCAACTCAGGTTTACGGAGTGATGCATTAGATGACTTTAATCAAGCACTTGCCATAGAGCCGAACAATATAAATGCGCTTATCAACCGTTCCAGCCTGTATGTCCGTACAGGCAATTACGAAGGAGCTTTAGTAGACGCAGACCTCATTTTGAGCCTTGATCAAAACAACGCCACAGCCCATAACAATCGTGGTATTGCCCTCGCAGGATTAGGAAATAACATTCCGGCCAAACAAGCCCTCCAAACAGCACTAAATTTATTTACCCAACAATGTGACTCAGAGGGGCAATTCCGTGCCCAAAAGTTTTTAAACACTCTTTTTAGCTAGACAATATTGTTCAATAGTCACTTTTAATCACAGTCACCCCCCCAAAATCCTTTTGGAGCAAGTAAAATTGGTTGTTTTTTGATTTTTATAAATCTAGAAAGACCAATTTGTCTATGTCAAAATAGTTTCTTGAGTGTGTGATCGCCTAAATTTCTAGGGATTTTAAGCGTTTTAAAGATAGTTGCTATAATGAAATGCCCTAAATACGTACGTGCATCCTGAACAAATTTTACTAATTGCCTTCAAATAACGGGGATTGCTTCAGGGGTTTTATCTTCTACTGTGTCGGGAATATTGTGAGTTAGCGCTGTAACAAGCGGAACAGTGTTCCCAAAAATGTTGTCTGTGGAATAGATGGTAAGTTGTAATGAACGCAGTGGTTCTAGAAAAAGCTTTGAAACAATCATTACTGGCGATCGCCCCAGAAGCAACCCTAATCGCTTGTTATTCCGCTGTTCTCGGCATGATGGGCAACAACGCAACAATTGCTCAACCCGTACTGATCGCCCAGACCCCCCAAGAGAATCCCGCTCAACCATCCAACGTCCAAACCGAGCTTCCCGCTGAGCCAGCCTTAACCCCGGCAGAAGTTGCCCATGAGGCAGGCTTAGTCGCGCTGGCACAAGGGAAATTTGACAAAGCTATCGAGCAATTTACCGAGGCGATCGCCCAAAACTCGCTCTACGTAGAAGCCTTTAACAATCGTGGTATTGCCCACGGAGAACTCGGCCAACTCCAGCAAGCAATGGCAGATTTCAATCAGGCGATCGCCCTAGATCCCCAATCTCCGGCAGCCTATTACGGACGGGGAACGATCAACCATAAACTCGGCCAAGCCCAAGCATCCTATGATGACCTCACTCAGGCGATCACCCTTGCCCCACAATGGATTGACCCCTACATCAACCGTGGTCTCATCTTGACCAATGCGGGACTACGCGATGATGCCCTAAACGACTTTAACCAAGCGCTAACCCTTGAACCCAACAACATCATTGCTCTGGTCAACCGTTCAAGCCTATATGTCCGTACAGGCAATTACGAAGGAGCCTTGGCGGATACAAATCTCATTCTGAATCTCAATCCGAATATTGCTGTCGCCTACAACAATCGTGGCATCGCCCTTGCCGGTCTTGGTAACAACGTTCAAGCAAAACAAGATCTTGAAACAGCAGTTAATCTATTTGCCCAACAAGGCGACGCAACAGGTCAATTTCGCGCCCAAAAGTTTTTAACCACTCTTTTTAATTAGATAACTCTGATAACTTCCTTTTTTTTGAAGACGCTCATCATATCGGCGATCGCCCAGTTTTCTAAACAACAGCCAATCCCCCAATTTGTTTACCGGCTAGTTACTTGGACATTGAAGTAAGTTAGCTTTGGTATACCTATAGAACTCAAAAGCTTGTACCACAAGGCAATTAAAAGATTTAAAGGCAGTCAACAACATCTTCTCGATGTGACTTTAGAGGAAAAATATCTAGTCACAACAGAATCATCTTTCAAAGCTTCACGGAAATTCTCAAAGCAACCTTTAACTCTAGACCAAGGACACCGCTCTTTTGTCTAGTTTAAAAAGTTGCCTTGGGTTTATTAGGGTAGACTTTTCGGCGATCGCCTAGTCATCAAAATTACTCATAAAAATAATAATGACAAAAAATGGGTAAAATCGTTTCTCCGTAATTTAGAAGAAGTGATATTAAATTTTGTTTTGTTTAATTTGATAAGTAATATATTCTGAAAAAATCCCAATAGAAGTAAGTGAGTTGTATTTTATGTCTCTAATTTTTTATTGGAATTCGAGTCCATCAAGCTTCAAAGATAGATTTAAAGCTAGAAATCAGAGGCTTTTTCGTGTTGTTTTCCGTGTGCTTTCCCAAATACACTCAAATTAAAAGATGATTTTTTAGCTAGTCTAATTCCAAAAAGAAAGGGAGAATAATTCTAAAATAATTTCTGTTTTTAGGATTAATTCAAACTAATTTAGGAAAGACAGTTTGTACAGATGGATGTACTACGGCATTTTTGTCCACATTTAAACCATGAAATAGAGCCTTGTTTTTGGCGATCGCCTCCCGTCCCTCATTAGCAAGCTGAAGGATGTAGGGCAGAGTGCTGTTGTTAAGCGCTTGGGTAGCAGTCCAAGGTACAGCGCCCGGCATGTTAGGAATCCCGAAATGGACAACACCTTCTTCGACATAAGTTGGTTGAGTGTGGGATGTCGGATGGAGGGTTTCGATACAGCCCCCTTGGTCTACAGCCACATCAACGATTACAGAACCCGGCTGCATTGTTTTAACTAAATCCCGCGACACTAAAATCGGCGCACGTCTTCCCGGAATCAACACTGCCCCAATTACTAAATTGGCTTCTTTAATATGTTTCTGGATATTGGCAGGATTACTGTAGAGTAACGAAACCCGTGACCCAAACAGCGTTTCAAGATAACTTAAACGGTCAACATTAATATCGAGAATCTGTACCTCGGCCCCCAGACCGATCGCCATCTTTGCTGCTTCAGTACCGACATTACCGCCCCCAAGAATCATCACACGCCCAGCGGCGACACCCGGCACACCACCCAGCAAAACTCCTTTACCGCCCTGTTGTTTTTCTAAATATCGCGCCCCAAACTGAACGGCTAACCTTCCTGCAATGATGCTCATCGGCGCAAGGAGTGGCAAACGTCCCTGTTCATCCATCACCGTTTCGTAGGCGATCGCCGTCACCCCAGATTCAATTAAACGCTCAGTGAGGGGTCGATCCGCAGCAAGGTGGAGGTAAGTAAATAGCAGTTGTCCTTCGTAGAGAAAATCATATTCATTGGGTAAAGGCTCTTTCACCTTAATGACTAGCTCTTGCGCCCAGGCCGATGCCGCATCAGAAACTAGCTTTGCGCCCACTTGCTGATAATCCTCATCCGTAAAACCAGAGCCTAAACCCGCATTACTCTGGACAAAAACATCATGGCTAGCTTTCACCAACACATCGACACTACTAGGACTGAGGCCCACTCGAAATTCTTGATCCTTGATTTCTTTTGGTACACCAATTTTCATCCGATCACCTTAGAATGCCTTACTTCCAGTGTGTCAGATAAAAATTGAAATTACTGTCGTACCCTATTCAGCAGTGATACGAGGATAGAGACATTCCTGAAATCGATAGCACTCAAGATCCATTCCGCTAATCGAAAAAGAAGTCGTTTCGCAACCATAACGATCTGCTGGAAGAGCTGCGTAGGCATTGGGCGTGATCAGGATTTCCTTTTTCTCCGCCAAATCTTCGCCGAGCTTACAGGTAATATTCATCTCTGCGCCAAACAAATCCTTCTCATCAATAATCAGTGTTTTGCCATAGCCAATGCCGATACACCCATAAATATGGCGTTCTTCTGGAGACACATCATTCATCGCGTCAAAGGCACGGAAAATATCCAATGCCGCTTCCAAGGCTCTAGTGGGATTCGGGAAAATCGCAAATAGATTATCCGCTTCCTGCTTAATTACTTGGCCGCCATTTTCAACCACCGCCGGACAAGATGCCTGCTCCATTTGGTGAATCATCGCTAGGAAATGAATAATGCCGTGCTTGGCAGAAATCCGAGAAAAACCCGACATATCCAATACGAGAATGGCAACCTCACGACCAAACAGCTCCCAAATCGTTTTATCGATGGTTTCTATTCTGTCGGGGTATTGATTTCGTTCTGACAGAAGACGTTTGAGCTGGAGTTTGTGGGGTTGGTTGGTAAGGTGTCCGTTTGTTTCTGGCATGGCGAGCACAACGGGTCAAGAAAGAATGAATACATCTTTCTTACGCCGCAAAATGCTCTATTCCTGAGGAAAGCCAAACTTCATTGATTTAGTGAAGATGGTCTCTTTTTATTTCGTTAACTTTAGAGACAATCAAACATGTTTAGAGTTAAAACTATAAGCACAAATAAACTTATGAGAAACCCTCGTTACTCTCTGTAGCCGAATGCTAGCATTCAGACAGACTGTTGTATTTGCTAAGTATGTCGAACTGCTGTTTATAGAAGAAGTTTACAGATTGTGGTTGTCGCTGTTTTTCCTCAAAAGTCTTTTGATTTCAAACTAAGTAATAAGCTAAAAACAGATGCCCATTGGGTCATACAAAATAGCGATCGCCAAACTTTGGGTTCCTATTCTCTGTGGTGGAAAAATACGCCGACACTTCAAAATCAAAAAGTCGGTTATCTCGGTGATTTCTCTATTGATAATCAAGAGCATTTTCCTGCCATCTTGCAGCATGGTTGTGCCGAACTAAAAAAACAAGGTTGTGAATTGGCGATCGCCCCAATAGACGGTAATACTTGGCAGCGATATCGAGTCGTCACAGAAAAAGATAACAGTTCACCTTTTTTTCTAGAGTCACCCTATCAAACCCTAAATCCTCAAATATTTACCCAAGAAGGCTTTGATGTGCTTGCCAGCTACCATTCGCGGCGAGTCACGGATTTACACACAACGGATCGGCGATCGCCAAAAATTGCGGCACGCTTATCAAAATTGGGCATTACAATTCGGCATTTAGACATAGCCAATCTAGAGGAAGAATTAGAAAATCTTTTTCCTCTTGTCCACGAAAGCTTTCAATCCCACTTTCTATACCAACCTATTTCACAAAAAGACTTTATAGAACAATATTTACAACTAAAAAAATATATTCTTCCCGAATTAGTTTTAATCGCAGAACACAAAAATAAAATCGTTGGGTTTATCTTAGGTGTTCCAGATTATTTGAATGCTAATAGTAAAAATAATAAAACAGTTGTTTTTAAAACATTAGGGATTTCGCCAGAGAGAAAATATTCAGGATTGGGGATTCTTTTACTAGATACCATTCGACAAAAATCTCTGCAAATGGGTTTTCAAGCAGCTATTTATGCCCTCATTCAATCCGGTGGCTTGTGCGATAACATGACGCGACATCACGGTGAAATTTTCCGGCGTTATGCTCTGTTTGGGAAGACACTATGAATCTGTTTACCCTCCTCGAACAGCAGGCGATCGCCCGTCCAACAGCCACCGCAATTATCGAGGGACACAACAAAAGAACTAGCTTTGCGAATCTCGTTCAGCGCTCAGCCCAAGGTGCGGCATTTCTAGAGGAATACGGCCTGAAAAAGGGTGATGCAGTTCTACTATTTTGCCCAATGTCGGCAGAACTCTACATCATTCTCGGTTCACTCTGGCGATTGGGGTTGTTAGCATTATTTATCGAGCCAAGTGCTACAACTAAGCAATTTCAGCAATGTTGTGATCTATGTAAACCAAAGGCAATGATTGCGCCGGGTTTAGCTTTTACGCTTTTGGGGCGATCGCCGAGTCTGAGACGCATTCCCCACAAATTTACGCTCGATATGCCCTTCCCTACGGGTCATATTTGGTGGGCAAGTCGCTGCTGGCAGCCATCCTCAAAAATTGTTGATTGCGACCCAGAACATCCCGCCTTACTCACCTTTACGAGTGGCAGCACAGGCAATCCCAAAGCCGCCGTTCGTAGTCATGACTTTCTCCTCCGGCAGTATCAACTCCTTGCCAAATATCTAAACCCAAAGCCCCAACATATCGAGTTAACCCATCTCCCTATTTTTGCCCTTGTTAACCTTGCCGCCGGACGAACCACCCTCATACCCCAAGGAAAACTCCGCAAGCCTGCGGCGATCGCCCCGAAACCCATCCTGCGACAAATCCAACGTAAACAGCCCGATAGTATTTTGGCTTCACCTGCATTTTTAGAGCGGCTATTAGATGAATGCCAAAGACAAAATTGGACGCTGATGTCCGTCAGACAAATTTACAGTGGCGGTGCGCCGATTATGCCCCGTCTGTTGCGCCGACTTCAGCACTTTATGCCAGCGGCCAGTATTCATATTCTCTATGGTTCCACCGAAGCTGAACCGATTAGTATTTTGCCCCACGCGCAGCAGTACACTTCCTCTAACCCAAAAGGGTTATGCGTCGGTCAACCCATCCCTGATATCAAAGTCAAAATCCTACCGCTCAAAAACTCGACCACCAGCTACAGCCCCTATTGGTTTAAAGCAATTTGTCTTGCCCCCCACCAAGTCGGTGAAATCGTTGTCGCAGGCGACCATGTCCTTAACAGCTATCTTCAAGGGGCAGGCGATCGCCACACAAAAATCCGAGTCAGCGAAACCATTTGGCATCGCACTGGAGATGCCGGTTATCTCGACGAAAATAATCACCTTTGGCTAGTTGGGCGTTGTAGCGAATGCCTTGATAGTGGCGGCTCCCAACTATATCCATTTGTTCTCGAAACCTCTCTACAGCAACACCCCAAAGTAAAACGCGCTGCGGCGATTCACCATGCAGGCAAAAATCATATTTTCATCGAATCTGTAACTCGACAAACACGACCTCAAGCAGAAGAACTACAGAATCTTTTACCGCAATCCCACGAAATTCATTTCGTCAAAAGAATGCCCGTAGATCGCCGTCACAATGGCAAAATCTTATACCGTAGATTGAGACGTGCCCTTAACCTCGCAAGGTGACAAAAGTTGCGAGATGAAATGAATATAGTCATTCCGAATAAGTTCTAGAGGATTTCTAAGGTGGCCTTAGGCGGTCAGGGGTTTCAGAAAGTTACGCCACTCAGGCTAATTTTTAGCGGAAAAAAGGAATTCTATTTCTTACTCGAAACTACTATAAATCGATTATCTCTAGCTAAAAATAAAGCCCCCTGCAATTGCCATGGAAAATACCATTAGGTATTCATTCGGCTTATCGCAGAGGGAACAAAGTTTTTTTCTAATCAAACCTGTGCAGGGATCCCAGAAATAACGCTCAGATCAACTCGATTATTCTTTTCTCATCCGAACGATGCATCACTGCTAATTTCTTAAGATTCAGACTCAGAGGTGCTTGGCTGACTAAACATGGGGGCAATAAATGCAACCAGACCACCCATCAAAAAGCCCATCACATTACGGAAAAGTGGTAGCCAGTCGGAGGTACGAGTAACAACGGGGCCAACACCAAAGGCTAAGAATAAAATTCCCCATAGCGGCGAAAGAATTAGCGCCCACTGCCATGCAAAAACTTGATCTTCTTTACGGGGAACGGCAGCAAAACCACAGATAACACCACCTAGGATTGAACTAACCAAGGTTAGAATCCATTGCTCTCTAGGCAAACCGGGTACAACAATGCAACCACCTTCTCTGGTCAAACATGTTTTCGCTGTCTCTAGGGCTTCGGCGATCGCCATATTTTCACCATGGTCGCGAACGTAATACATGTTGCCGAAACGAGTTTGGAGCTCAATCCAGAAAGTACGAGGCATTAGCTCATACACATCATCACCAATGCTAAAAGCGAGAAGATTACCGCCGCGACCATCGGCTACAAGTAAAACACTTTTGTCATCTAATCCCCAATACTCTTTGACCGCACGACCCGGCGAGCGTTCAAACTGAGTGAGAACACGCATTTTCCAGCCTGTTTGCTCTTCAAAACTGAGCAGATCCTCAACAATATTCTCCTCTTGCAGCTGAGGCAAAAAATTCGCCAAATCAACAACGGGAGTCTCATAATCTGGCAGCAGCTCTGGATTATTAACAGCTTGGGCAGGAGTGGCGATCGCCCAGACCATTACCGCAAAGCAAACAGCGAGGAGATTGCGGAGCCATTTACGGGGAAAAAGATGATTCATAGGGTTTGATTAATCTCGTTTAGTCAGCGGCTTTAACCATCTAATTATGAAAATCGATGGCAGGTTTATTACAGGTTGTTACTTTATTTTAAGTATTCTAAGGTTTTTCTCGTGATTTTTCGAGGTATTGCGCTTCTTATTTTGGCAGATTGCGAGAGGTTACGTTAAGGGCGATGGTGATAGCCACTGAGTTTTTGTAGCGAACGGATGGCACCATGGTTAGGGTCGCAAAGGTATGATACATCAGCATTTTGGACACTGGTAATAGGAATTACACCGACAACACTATTGCTGTAGGCGATCGCCTCAAATTTAGTTAATTGCTCCCTTGTCCAGGGTTTTTCCACCACAGATTTTTTAATCTTTTTCAGCTGAGCCAATAAATGTAAGCGCATTACTCCCGGCAAAATGCCTTGGGCTGGCGGTGTATACCATTGTTCACCATCAAAGCCCCACAGGTTACCCGTTGATGTTTCTAGCCAATTGCCATTGATGTCCATTAAAATCGCTTCGCCCGCCCCTTGGGCGATCGCCGCCTGCCGTGCCTGCCATGCACCAAGATAATTCCCCGTTTTAAAATTAGCGAGAGGTCTTCGGTATATCTCGTCCGTTGCTAGCCAAGCCTGAATGCCACGCTGCTGTTTTTCCACTAATCCAGTGGGTAACTGTCGCCCAATAATTAGTTCACGGCCATCACTGAGAATCGTGATCCGCACAACGGGATAATGCTGCGCCACTTTTAGCGCGCCTGTTTCAATCGCTTGCCAGTCCGGTTTTGCCCAATCTAGTTCCTTAACCGTGTGACGGAGGCGATCGCCGTGGGCTTGCCAATGGGTCAGGGGATGCTGCAAATCCGCTTCAAAAACCCGCAAAGTTGTAAAAATAGTTGCGCCAAATAAAAAGCTTGGGTCAGTGACCGACAGGGAAATCTCAGACTGCTCAAACCACTGTCCCGCAAACCAATAGCCCATTACTCTAGACTGAATGTTCTAAGGTTGTCTGGGACTTTACCCGCCGTAATAACCAATCAAAACGGGTTGAGGCTAGTTCAAAATTTTCGATGACACTATTCGGCAGTTCATCGGCACTAAAACTTTGGTTAAAGACAAAATCTTTATCCTGCCCAAGAGTACTCACCGTATTGCGGAGGCGATGAGCTAAAAATGTGGCGATCGCCCGATAAAAGCGAGCTGAGAAACCGATATCTTGCTGTAGACGTACCGAAATTTGCTGGCGCGGGATAGATAACACCAAACATTCCTCTAAGGTTTCAATACTAGCCGTGGGTAAATCATTATCCATAAAGGACAATTCCCCGAAGATTTCGCCGCTAGTCAAAACCGCAATTTCTCGAATTTTATCTAGTGGACAGATAGAAACAGAGACCGAACCCTCAAGCAGAATGTAGAGATTTTCGAGGGGTTGATTTTCCGTAATTAAGACCGTTGTCGGCGGCACCCGCGCTACTTGTCCAGCCGTGATTAGCCAATCAATATCATCATCATTAAGCTCTCCGAACAGAAATAAGACCTTCTGCATAATGAGTTTTCCCGGCACTAACGGCTCTTTCTACGGTTATTTTATCTTGGATACAAGACGATTCCGCCGAATCTGGACAAGCAAACAGTCAATTTGCAGTAGAGGCACTGTCGTTGTGGGGCGATCGCCGAAACTTTTTAATAACAGGAAAAAGAAACCTAAAGACGGGTACGCAACATAAATTGATAGTCACCACCCGGCTCTAGATGATAATCACTGTGCTCAAGGAAGCGTCCCAAGGGTTCAAAAATGAGTGCTCTACCGAGGGAGGGATGCACCCGTAATTTCCCCTGACGAAAATGCCACTGAAAGCTCCATTCGTAGGAACCAGCACGAACTTCTCCAATAATTTTGCCCTGCTGCCAAGATTGTTGCAGGATACGGACGTGGGCGGTTGTTTCAGGTAACACAGGGGCTGCTAGTAGCTCCGTTACATTGATTAATCATTTGTATTGTGAATGCTTTGTCGGAAATTTGCCTACCCCTAACCAAGTTTTCATGACAAATTGCTGGCAATATTGTGCGATCGCCGGGAATGAAAAGTAAAGTTAGCATAGGGGCATTCGCCAATCTCACATTCCTTTTCGCCCACCCTCATCAGCGTCTACTATGCGTCTTCGTCAGAAAACTCTGCTTCTTATCAGTACTTTGCTTGTTAGCCTTATCGGGGTGCTCTACGGGAGTCTCTCCGCAATTTTGGGCGGCAGTTTTGCAGAGCTAGAGGAGAAGGATACGGAGCGAAATGTACAGCGCGTTAAAGAAGCACTCTTTGAAGAGATTGAGCAGCTGAGCGTTTCCGTTTACGACTACGCCGCATGGGATGACACCTACGATTACGCTATTGGGGAAAATCCAGAATATCCCGAAGTCAATTTAATCGAAGAATCCTTTGCTGGTCTCAAGATTAATGCGATCGCCCTCCTAGATAATAATGCCAACGTTATTTTCGGCACTGGCTTTAACCGTGAAACAGAAGAGAAAGTCGAACTACCACCAGGCTTAAAAAATCAATTTGTCCAGGGTAATCCCCTTGTCACCCACGCCGACGAAGAAAGCGAAACGACTGGCATTTTAATGCTCAAAGACAAAGCGATCCTTGTCGCTTCACAACCGATTTTGACTAGTGAGGGCACAGGGCCTAGTCGAGGTACGTTTTTATTAGGCAGATTTTTAGATGACGACCGTATAGAAGCATTATCTGCTCGCACAAAACTGGATTTGCAATTTTATCCCCTCGATACAGCCCTAGCGGATGAAAATATTGCCCAAATTGCCAATACACTCCAAGCACCAGATGCCGTGCCCATCGAAATTCGTCCAGTGGATGGCGATACAATTCATGGCTATGGCTTAATTCGGGATTTAAATGATCAGCCCGCTTTACTGCTAAAGGTCATTATTCCACGGGATATTCATAAACAAGGGCAAAAGAGTCTGTTCTACCTTGTAGTGTCGCTGAGCGGTGTTGGCATTATTTTTGGGGTAGTCATCATGGTGCTCCTCGAAAGGGTTGTCCTCAAACGGGTAACAAGTCTCAGCGCCGAAGTCGAAACTATCGGTACCCAAAACAATCTTGCTCTGCGGGTTAAAGAATCCGGCAAAGATGAAATTAGCGCCCTAGCCAGCAGCATTAATAGCATGTTGGAAAAAATCGAAGTAGGTGCAAAGCGGCTTGCTGTCGAGCAGGAAAAAGCGGAACGTCTATTGCTTAATATTTTGCCGGAGCCGATCGCCGAACAACTCAAACAAAGCCAAGATGCGATCGCCGAGCATTTCGATGAAGTGACAATTCTCTTCGCAGACATTGTGGGTTTTACGCCCCTTTCCGCCAAACTTGGGCCGATTGAACTAGTAAATCTCCTTAATCGCGTTTTCTCAACCTTCGATCATTATGCGGAACGGCTGGGTCTCGAAAAAATTAAAACTATTGGTGATGCCTATATGGTGGCTGCTGGTTTACCATTGCCCCGCCGCGACCATGCCGAGGCGATCGCCGAAATGGCATTAGCTATGCAAGAAGCCGTAACAGAATTACAGAGCGAGCTGGATGAAGACGTCAAGATCCGCATTGGCATTAATACTGGCGTCGTTGTTGCCGGAGTCATTGGCACTCGTAAATTTATTTATGACCTTTGGGGTGATTCGGTCAATGTTGCTAGTCGAATGGAGTCATCCGGCGAACCCGGTAGCATCCAAGTAACGGCTTCGACCCATGAACTATTACGCAAAAAATATGTCCTGAAACATCGCGGTAAAGTTGCAGTCAAAGGCAAAGGCGAAATGGATACTTACTGGCTCCTTGGTCGCAAACGCCAAACAAAAGCACGAGTACGGGTAAAGGCAGGTCTAGCAGCAACACGCCGCTAAAAAACACCTAGAGGCAAAAAAAACAGAAGAAACAATATTGCCCTATCGAAAATAATTTGATGGAAAACAATAACGGTAAAAACAATTCAATATTTCGTGCCGTTGCTAGGAGTCGATCACTTAGGTCGTAGATAATTCAAAGCAAAGCCTGTAATTATCCCAAAAATTCCGCCGCCAACAGTTCCGCCCACAAGGGATACCGGAACAGGCAAAAGACTCAATGTAGCGCCTATTTCAGTAGTCCCTATTCCACTTGAAAAAAGCAAGGGAATCAATAAGCTGACACAACCCCAAGCGATCGCCCGCGCAATGATTGTGACCAAACCCCAAATCCAGACACCGTGGGCACGGCTCATCAACATAAAAGTTTGAGTAAAGCTTATGGCAACACCCACTAAAGCACCAAAAACTAAAAAGACGAGGTGCAGGGAGGTTTGCAGGTTAGAGTCTAATGCTGCCGAAATAAGGAGTAGAGCACCCAATGTTCCGGCATAACCGCCAATAATATTTGCCAGTATCCATTGCCAATAGCGTAGTTTGGGAATTTTTTTCTTGAGGGCGATCGCCTGACAAAGACCAGTGATACTACCAACAATTAATCCTGATAGCCACAATATCTCCCTATTAAATTCAGAGACTCTTGTTGAGAAGCAGATTGTTGTCGCAATGCCGAAGCCAAGGGCATTAAGACCAACCCATTGCCAATACAGCTGGGGCTGAAAACGCTCGTTTTGTTGTGACATTAAACTCATCGGGGCTGATGGAAGTAGTGATGGGGCGATCGCTCCATCTCCTCGTTATTTAATTTACCGACAATATTCCAAGCCGAGACGTGATTTGCCCCTGTGATGAGGCAGGCTGCCATGTATTTTCCCTACATTTTTATTTATCGAATCATAAAAGTCTCGACAGTCACGAAGGACAAGCAAAAACTGTATCCAAGAACTATAGATAAACAATAAAAAATTCTGAGCGTTTAACCACTCAGAATCTCAATGAAGAAAGATATTCACTATCTAGTGAAACCTTAGGCTTCGTCTTGCTTACGCTTGGATGCAGCTCCAAAAAGACCAGTAAGAATAGGCAGAACTGCCGCAGGGGTTGGTACTGCTGTTGCACCAGCAGGATTTAGCGACCAGTTTGCCGGATTAAACCCTTCGTCAAACTCTGCATTACCGACAAAACCTCCTCCCTCGAGAGCAACTAAGAAAAATCCTGTTTCACATCCATTATCAGAAATAAATTCTCCCTCTTCACTCACGACAAAACTTTCACAAGCATATAGATCCATTATGAGACCGCTCTCGGTAACAATTGGAGTGAAAGGTTCAAAATCGCCAAGAAGAATTGCTCCCAGACCGATGTCTGTTGCTGGGACAAAATTGAAGACTTCTAGGTCTCCTAAATCTGTTTCATTGAAAAAAGCACTAGTAATTTCAGACACAGTCACAAGATAGTCGTCGTCTTCTTCGACAACGATATCTCCTTCAAGGACACCGGAAAGAGTATCACCAGATTCAAAATTGTAGGAAAAGTCAAAGGTTAAAGCGTTTGCTGGGTTGGCGATCGCCATGCTGGTTGCAACGACACTGGTCGCGATCGCCGTCTTAAAAATTGTCTTCATGTACAAGAAAAAATACTTACGACAAAACTTTATGGCTTGCTAGTGACGAAAATAAGCATATTCTTCGCCTAAGTATGAATTTTGTGTAAGTATTCGCGTAGAAAGCAATGCTTACGTAAAGACACGGGCTATTTCACAGATAGTTTTTTACTTTTACCGGGAGAACTATCGAGGTATTTTTACAGAGATTTTTAGACATCTCCTGTGGTCACAACAGAATATTTTGGCTGGAGATTGCCCAGCACAACGCCTGTAATAAGCCCAAAAATTGTGCCGCCAATCAAACCACTCACTAAGGAAATAGGTACATGAAAAATAATTTCATTAGCTTTTACTGACTCCGGAAATAGTTGTCTCAGCATAAAACTACTACATCCCCAGGCGATCGCCCGCGCCACGGTATTAGTAAATCCCCAAAGAAGAATACTTCGTTTATGGGTATGGAAAAGTAACATGAACATTTGCGCGAGACTAATGCCGAGGCCAACTAAACCACCGAATAAACTTAAGCCTAGATAAGGAGAGACCTGCAAACTAGATTCTAGGAAATTAAAAATTATCCAGAACCCGCCAATAATACCGACATAGCCACCAACAATATTTGCCAGTATCCATTGCCAATAGCGTAATTTTGGGATTTTTTTCTTGAGGGCGATCGCCTGACAAATTCCGGTAATACTGCCAACGATTAATCCCGATAGCCACAGCATCTCAATATTAAATTCCGAAACCTGTGCCGACAGACAAATAGTAGTAGCAATACCAAACCCAAGCGCGTTAAGACGGACCCATTGCCAATAGAGCTTGGGCGTTGTGCCAAATATGTTGAAAGACATGAATATTTTATTGCTAGGGAAAAACTGTGGCGATCGCCCTGTCATTTTCACTAAGGCATTTCAAAAATCAAACTAACCTTTTGATCACGACCAAAATCAATGCGATCGCCATTTTTCAGAGTGATTTTTTGCTTCGGCGTAAGGATTTGACCATTAACGAATGTGCCGTTAGAACTGCCCACATCTAGGAGAAAATATTCCCGTCCATTTTCTGTCCAGAGATTTGCATGCATGCGCGAAACTACATCACCGTCTGGGTAGCGAGACAAATCAATTTCTGTCGTTACTTTGTCATTAGGCTTGCCGATGTGGACAATCGATGTGTCAGGAATCGACAAAATTGTATCTGTTTGGACGTGGCGCAGTTGAGGGCGTACCGACTGCATTCTCGTAGCTCCACCCAAAGACGAAACATCTTGCATCCGCGTTTCTCCGGCCAAGGGAGTAGTAGCAGCGGCAAGAGCTGGCATTCCTAAATCTTCTTTCACTGCAATGTAAGCATCACGAATTAGGTGAGTCGCGACAGTTTGAATTCCGGTGTGCTCAAAATAGTTCGTGGTTTGGTCAAGGAAAGCTGCGACAAAATCAAGATTATCGTCAGCAAACTGGATAAAGCTACCGACATGACCGAAAACGTCGCTCTGGGTTACGCCTGTTTTATTAACTAGGTCCTGCATCCAACCGCGCACGGCCTCAAAATTCTCACTTAAAAAGCTGATTTTAGATTTGTTGTCTTCACCAGGTAGCGCCGAACCGAGCACTGTATAGCCAGTGTTTTGCTGGATTTCAGACTGATTAGAACTACCAACAAATTCGTGAACTTTTTCGAGAAAATCAGGGCCGAGCGGCAACAAACCATCCACACAAACAAGAGTTGCCATTCGCACTAAAGCTGCACCTTGATAATTTTCCCGTAGCGCTTGAACAAATAGTTTGGGGTTCGCGTTGGGAATACCGTTGAGTTTGCAGTAGGCAAGGATCTCAACAGAAATTTTTAGAATCAGATCAATAGTTTGGCTCGTGTCTGCTTTGGGGGTGATTTTGTTGAGAAAGCCCAATAAACCAATTTTTTCACCGATTTTGTTTGCTAGGGCTGCAGCACCTAAGGCAGTATCGGCTTTGTCGACAGTTTGGTAAAGGGAGACTGCACCTCGATAACCATTTTTCTTGTCGTCGTATAGGGCGATCGCCTTATCGCGAACACGTTGTATCATCGCCGGATCGCTTTCTTTTGTGATCGAACGAATCGCATCATCGAAACTATTTACATTCACCCACTCGCCGGGGAAGACAAAATCTAGGGCATTTAGAACTTTTGTGGTGATATTGTCCTCAGGAAGCTGGTCAACTAAGGTCACAATCGATTTTGCCATGGTCTTTAATTTTCTATTCCTTGAAATAAATGTTGATCGAAAAGAATGTTTAGAGTAGCTTGCATCTCATGATGTTCACCCTCTGCGCCAATGCTAGCACCAGATTTTTTGGTGATCGCCTTGGATATTCATACTGTAATCACTCAACATTAAATCTCCTCATTCCAGAAAACTCTTGCTCTGGTAATTTTGGCGATCGCCCTATGTCTTCTTAATAATGATTTCTCGAAGCGAAGACGGTAATAGAAAAAAGTGGTTATTTAATCTTTGATAAGTAATGCCACGGCATGGACGCAAATTCCCTTTTGCTCGCCCATGGCATCAAGTTTTTCGTTCGTTGTTGCTTTAATGCCAACTTGGTCAAGCTCTAACCCTAAAACCTCTGCCAAGCGTTTTGTCATGGTGGCAATGTGGGGTTTTAGTTTGGGACGCTCCGCCACAATTACCGAGTCGAGATTACTGATGCGCCAGCCCTTGCCTTTGATCAGCTTATCGACTTGCTTCAGGAGCTCAACGCTATCCGCACCTTTCCATTTGGGGTCTGTGGGGGGGAAATAGTAGCCAATATCACCGAGACTCAACGCACCGAGCATGGCATCCATAATGGCGTGGATTAAAACATCAGCGTCGCTGTGGCCATCCAAACCGAGGTGATGTTCGATTTCAATGCCGCCCAGAATTAGGGGTCTGCCTTCAACGAGACGGTGAACGTCGTAGCCATTACCAATGCGGATATTCATGGATGGGGTGAGGGGGATGAACTGAAGCCATTTCGTAGGGTATCATGTCTGTCTAGTAAATTCGATTATTCGTCGTCTTACTAGGTTTTTCCCTTGGCGATCGCCGTTACGGGTGCGGTGTTATCTGTCGAGTGGTTTGCATCTTTTAGGAATGCTTCTACCCTAATAAAATCCCGACTTATAAAGTAAGGTGTCCTCTCGCAACTGCTGCCGGGCACAATTTTATGGACACCACACTACCGATTTTATGCTTGGTCACACTCCAAACTGGCGCAATTTCTTCTTCACTCTTTCAATAGTTGCAGGGATAACTGGGGGCGATCGCCTACCTTTTACACCACTCAAGTTGTCGCAACCTGTTTTAGCGCAACCCACTGAGACCGTCGCAGACAGTAGCTTTTTACAAGGATTGTTACAGCTCAACCAGGGCTTTTTGGCAGAGCGGGGAGCTTTACGCCAGTTGCCCGGAGAATTGGGGGCAGTAGACCGCCAGACGAAACCTTTTGATGCGGCTTTTTTTGAAACCTATATAGGTAAAGTCGAAGATTTACAGCAAAAAATCGGTGTTCTAGAAACCCAGCTTGGCGGCTTTGAAGATCAGCAACAGCAACTTGCCCTCAAAACGGAATTAGAACAACAGGGCGTTATTTTACAAAATCTACTGGCTTTATCGGAACCATTCGTTGCCGGCTTTGAACCCAATGCAATTCGTCAGGTACAGGAATTCCTTGACTTTTTTGAACGGGAGAATTTGCCTGACAGTAGCTATGGTTTTTACGGCAGCGTCACCGAAACCGAAATTACGACCTATCTCAATCAGCAGTTGAACGAGTTTGCGGCAAATCTCAAAGAGCTGAATCAAACCGCGACTAGAGGGGCGATCGCCCCCAACCTTGAAACCTCGATTCAATATCTCTACACAACTCTGAGTCTTGATAGCACTCTCAATGCTCCCGATAGCGGCATTCAGCAAACCATCGCCCAACTCGTCGAAGAGAACGAAACTCTCAGGCAACGCGTCCAGAGTACTCACCGCATCATTTTATTTTTGCCGCTGATTGTGATGCTGCCGACAACGGTACTTGTTTTTATTTTGTTCTATTATTTCGGCAAAATTTTCCAAGAGAAAATCGATCAACCCGCGAATTATCAGTTTTCCCTTAATGATATTTACGGTCTAGAGGAAGAGTTGATTGCTAGCTTGGCGCAAAAATATGAACTAAGACCAAAATTATTGCAAACACGCAATGACCCCTTTGCTAGCAAGCTGATTAGTCTCGCTACTGCCCCAACTTTAGAAAACCCAGAAAAACAAATATCTAGTCCTTCTGCGGATGAAGAAGTGGCAGGAAACCAAGAAGCGGATTCTGATGAGGTTAGCTTGGAGCCAATTCTCGATGGGGATTTAGAAGAAGACGATGACGATGATTTTCCCGTTAATTTGCCCAATGTTTATGACGAGTTAGTTGATCGCTACAACAAAGATGCTTCTGAGTTGGCGGAGGAGGCGATCGCCCTGAGTATTTCCCACCAAGAAAGTTATCTTGACGACGAATCAGAATTTACGCCAATGTTGTTGCTCACAAAGGCGGAAGATGGCGATTATTGGGCGACTAATTTTAAAAATCTTGATTACCTAGTGCCAAAAGCAAATCTGTCGATTACGGCGGACAATTACACCAATTTCAAAAATATTTTTATCTGTTACGGCTATCAGGCGGATACAGTACAGAAAGCAAAATTACTCAAGCCAGCACGGGTATCACCCCTAGAAGAGTCGGAAACTTGGGAATTAGTACAGCAAGGTATCGTTGTTTTGCACCGCATTTAAAGGCTTGGTAAATCACCTTAACTTCTCAATTTTGAGTAGCTTGGGTTTTCGAGTTTCAAGAGAATATTGATTATCAAAAAGAATGGTTAATTTATTGAGTTGCTCAAGAGTGGTATAAACCCATAAATTGGCCTAAAATGACAGCAATTCCGAAATCACTGTCGATGTAAAACCGTAAATGGGCTGGGGAGTAAACGTTATGACTTCTTTTTCTGCTGGGACGAATAAAGCTACAAGCTTGGCGATCGCCGCCGCTGTAATGACCAGTGCAACTGTATTGGGTGGACAAACTATAGCCCAAGCCCAAGCGGCATACGGTAGCTACATTGGCGTTGGTGGATCCATTGGTATTACTTCCGATGACAACGGTGACGGCCAACAAATTGGTGCTGTTATTTCCGCCCGCTACAAGTTTTTAGAAGCGCCCCTTTCTATTCGCACCCAAGCTTTTATCGGTGAAAGTACTGCGGTTGTCCCGACGGTTTCCTACGATATTCCCCTTTCTTGGCAGACTGATGCCTACGTTGGTGCAGGTGTTTCCTTTGCCAATGGTGAGACCCCTTCCCCCGTCGGTGACCAGACAAGTTTTGTGCTCCAGCCCGGTATTGACTACGCTATTCCCAATGGCAACACCGTCGTTTATGGTAATGCAGTTGTTGCCTTTGACGCCTACGAAGAGGGTGGCGGTACAGCCCTTGCGATTCAAGGTGGTCTTGGCTTGAGATTCTAGGATTTAGAATTTTTTAGGGTTGTGCGAAAGACCGAACAAAAAGAGTACAATCGAACCAAATACGGCGAAGAGCAGCGAGATAGCAGACG
>CAZXBK010000064.1:0-21671 GCA_964638765.1 uncultured Synechococcus sp.
AGGCATAGAGTGTAGCTTTTGTTTTCTCTATTATCCTTACTCCTTTGTCACTACCAAATATTTTTATTTCCACCACAACCCATCTTTTTTCATGACCGTAAATATCCAAAATGATGCGTTACGACGAATTATAAATTATTCACTTTGCAATTAATATTTTTGCCGTCTCCACACATCCTACACAACATTTTTATTGATTTTGATAACGGTGAATGCTTGAATATTTCCAATCTTTTGGCTCCTTACAATATTGATGTTTGACAGGATTATTGTGAATATATTGCAAATGATTCCGAAAATCTTCCTCATCCCGAATCAAATGCTCCCAAAACCTTCGCTGCCAAACATACTTTTCTCCCCGTTCCTCCCGCGATAAATTGGGCTCATCTTGAACTTGCGGCAAATGACCAATCTTTCTGGTCACAAAACTCTTAATCTGACGCATCCGTTCCGAAAAATTGACATCACCTTCTGGCAAGCGCATCAAAAGATGAAAATGATCCGGCAACAAAACAAATCCATCAATCTCAAAAGGATAATCGTGTCGCACCGCTTCAATTCCTTGCCGCAAAACCTGACGCGATAAATCATCACAAAGCCAAGGCTGGCGACCATAGGTGACTTGCGTAATAAAATAGGTGCCTCCCGCAACTTTTGCTCGACGATAATTTGTCACAAACTTCCGGTATTAATGTCTTTGTAGGATGGGTGGCGGTGGCAAGAATTATCAAATACTTGAATATCCTAACTGTCCACCAAAACCCATCTTTTTTACGATTACGACAACCCAATTTACCGAACAAATTGAGGCATCATTTCAGCGGCGGTGAAGATTCCAGATAAACCTTGCTTCTGGAGCCAAACACCCGTCTTTAAATAACCAAACGCGGGCCCACAAACGTTTGCTGCCATGCTGGTCTCATCACCTAGAGTAAATGTGTGAGTCGAAATCTTACCCTCAAAGGTACGGCCAGTTACCTGAACGTTTGTGCTGAGCGGCTTCTTCGGATTACGAGTATCCACAATGCCACCAACAGTCACCTGATCACGGGAACAAATCCCAGCCATTTCGAGCATAATGTCGTCGGCATGTTCCATATTTTTGAGAGAAATAATGCCGTTAGTTTCATCAAGTAAAGCTTCTACTTCCGCATCGGTCATAGCGCGGGCTTTTTCGACATCATATTCCGGCATATGAGCAATGTCTTCGCGGATGGTAGCGCGGTAAGCTTCCCAGTTAGCAATACCCACACCGAAGGTGATTTTTACGCTGTGGATTTCTGCATAACTTTGAGCCGCAACGGAAGCCGCTGCTGTTAAAAGACCAGGGGTTGCACCACAGCCTGTCATATAAGCAATGCCTGCATCTTTCACGTCATCCCGCAATGTAAAAATTTGCTCCATCGCACTGGTACGCTTGAGAGCATCAACCAAAACGCCTTTCCAGCCAGACTTCACAAATTGACGAGTGACATCGGCCATGAAAGTGTTGGGGAGGTTGGGCAGTGCTAGGAAAAAACCATCAACGTCAGCATTGGCAATAAGATCGGCGATGCTGTCACGGCTGAAAACACCATAGTTATCTACATGACCGACAGAACCTTGGGAATTGTAGGTAGAAATGCAAGTATTCGGATCTAGTCCCTCGGGGTTGTAGACGTAGCCTTTTTTATCGGCAGCGGCAACGAGAACCATTTCAGATTTGGGCGCAAGCACCCGAGCGGCAGCCTGTCCTAAGCCTCCGAAGCCCAAGACACCGACGCGGATTACATTACTCATAGATTTTTTCTCTGTAGAATTCAAAAATTTTCGACGCTATAACGACTGTCTATTATCGACAGAAACTGAACTAAATCCCACGAATTTTTCTTAACGCCGCCACAAATGTAGGAGGAAGTTTACGCATGATCTTGCCCTTCTCACGATCAATACTGACTAAAATGACGCGGGCAGTAAGGTACAGCTCTTTGCCGTCGGTGGATTCAATTCGACTGTCCCACTCCATCCGAACCCCTGCCATATCACGCATTCGCACTTTGACAACCGCCTCCATACCCATACGTAGAGGCCGATGATAGCGAGTATTTAGTTCGAGAACAGGTAACTCACAACCCAAGCGGACAAGTTCGGCATAATCTAAACCGATAGATTTGAGACAGGCAACACGGGCTTCTTCTAACCATTTAATGTAATTGCCATGCCATACAACCCCGGCATAGTCGGTGTGATGAGGATAAACGGTGATTGGATAGTCAAACCAAGGTTCGCTAGTCGCGTGGAGATCATCTTTACGGGCGATCGCCGTGGTGGGAAGTTCTTTAGATTCGGTTGCCATCGCTTACTCCGTCATCATTCACTGATTTATCATCTTACAAAAAACCGTAGCGACCAAAAACTATCAGATTTCGCCGCGCTGCAAACGCTTCATATGGCTAAATAACTGCCAAGAATATTCTGGTGATAATTTAGCTGTCGCTGCGCCTCGCATCACCACAAAAAAGTACCAATCATCAGGCGGTATTTCTTGGGGTTCCTTTTCGACAACGACATAGGTACGCACATTTTCATACACTTTGCCGTCGCACTCCACTTCAATGGTTTCGTGACGATAACCGTTATTCGGCACTTCCTCGCGGATATCAAGGCGATCGCTCACCCGCCATGGCAACTCATATAAAACGCCTTCGACATGACTGCCTTGATGGGGAACAACATCTAGCACACCGCAGCTTTGGCGCTTGGGTGAAAGACGAGTAAATGCGAGTTTATGATCCTGCAAAATCCCCGTCCCAATTACTAACGCGTGGGCATCCTCACCGATTGTGCGCTCTAGATCCACAGGACACATACAGGAGCCGTAGGCAAAATAGTAAAAACTATCCAACTTTGTGGTTGTGTCAGTTTCGGCAGTAGCAGAGTGATGTGTATCAGCAGAAATCTGGAAATCAGCAGGATCAAAAGACATAGGCAATTCACCTTCAGAGGGCAAAAGTTTAAAACGAAAGCTTTGGCAAAATCAGCGCAACCCTAACCCGGCGGCCATTCCATTGGGCGATCGCCAAGGAGATGCAGATGTAGATGGAAAACCGTTTGGCCACCGTGCTCACCGTTGTTAATCACCACCCGAAAACCCTTCGCCAGATTTTCCTGAGCCGCTATCTTTTGGACAACAAGCAGTAAATGACCGAGGAGGGCTTGATCTTCCACCTCCGCCTTTTCCAACATCGGAATCGTTTTTTTAGGGATAACCAATATATGGACAGGGGCTTGGGGGGTAATATCCCGAAAGGCCAGCGACAAATCATCTTCGTATACGATGTCTGCCGGGATTTCCCGCCGAATAATTTTCTCGAAAAGCGTATCGCTCATGGACTGTAGCTTGTAGGAGTCTATAGAGCGATATTGTATCCGCTTCCACCAGCCGACATTGGCTCTGTTAAGTTCGGTGAAGCAATACATCATTCTCGATCACAAACGCAAAGAAAAGCTGAATTTCTTTGCTTGCGCAACCCATTGGTATTAATATACGTGTTCTAAAGTTGTGGCGATCGCCTAAAGGCCGCTGTCGACTTTACAGCAGTAGCATTCTCTCTTCGCGTAAATTTGCTGGCGCGACGCCGCAAACCCAAAGGTTTCAAATTTCGAAACACAATGTCTTTGCCTACTGAGTGCTTCTAAACTTCTCCTCAGGGGAAGATCTACTTTTGAAGGTAGAAAATCAACCTTAGCCCTCTGCCTATAGATTGGCGACAGTTGAGCCAGACCAATTGTAAATTTATGTGTACCGATTAATGGCGGGAACTAAATTCTTGGTTTCACGACTTGAATCCCTAGTTCTATGTAGCGCTAACTTGGTTTTTCGATACCAGAAATTTATATAGCAGGATCACGCTCCATTGTGATTCGACGCACAGCAAAAAGTACGGATTCTTAAGAGTATATTGCGTACATTCTCCCTAGGAGATAAGAGTATATTGCGTACATTCTCCCTAGGAGAAACGTGCATCTTCAGACAATCGTAAAACTGTCCTAGTTATATGTTTTATCCGTCGTATTTCAACACACAATAAAAACACAATTTTTTAGCTTGGAGTTTATTGCTCAACCATGACCCAGATCACCTACCTCAAATTCATCAACTTCCTCAGGGAAGAGTTGTCCATTCCCGGTGAATCCATCTCTGTGATTGACCGCCACTGGCAGAAAAATTCGGCATTGTCTCCTTTACCAATGGTGCTCTGGCAGTACGGCCTCGTGACCTTAGAGCAGTTAGACCGCATTTATGATTGGCTCGCGACGACTTAGTAACGCTTGTTGTGACAAAAGATAAGTAGATAATCTAATATCTTTTTGGCATACATAAATAGTCCTTTGAGTGAATTATTTAGGCGATAAATATGTCTCTTACAACCTGCGTTTTCAAAATGGGTGAGATCCACAGATCTCACCCATTCTTGTTTATTGGGAGAAAAGTTTCTACGTAGGTATGAAGCTAGGGCTGTTTCAATTTTGTAACGCCGGACATATTCGCAAAATCGAGTCGTTAAGCTGGAAACAAATCTAGTGAATCTGAGGCCCATGACTCCAGAATTGGCTACTCCCCCCGATATCGAGAATTTGGCGATCGCCACGTTTAATCTAACGAAACGCTTTGACCGACACGTCGCGGTTAATGATTTAGAGCTTCAGGTACAGTCGGGTGAAGTATACGGACTGATTGGCCCGAATGGTGCAGGTAAAACAACCCTCATTCGCATGTTGGCAACAGCAGAAGAGCCGACTCTGGGAGACATCTATATTCACGGCGATCGCCTCAGACGGGACGACAGCAATCCCCACATTAAACAGCGCCTTGGCTATTTACCCGACGATTTTCCTCTCTACGATGATTTAACCGTTTGGGACTATTTAGATTATTTTGCGCGTTTATATAACCTCCGCCAACCGAGAAGGCGTAGACGACTGAGTGAAGTACTAGAACTCGTACAACTCACCCACAAGCGGGATGATCGGATTGCAACTTTGTCCAGAGGGATGAAGCAACGCCTTAGCCTTGCCCGCACAATTATCCACGAGCCTTTATTGCTGCTGCTCGATGAACCGGTTTCTGGCCTTGACCCGATCGCCCGGATGCAGTTCCGCGAAATCATTAAGGTTTTGCAGGAAGCTGGCATGACGATTTTGATTTCCTCCCACGTGCTCAGTGACCTGGCAGAGCTGTGTTCTTCCGTGGGTATTATGGAATTAGGCTATCTGGTCGAAAGTACTTCCCTCAATGATTTGTACAAGCGTTTATCCCGCCAGCATTTGGTGATCTCGACGTTAGAATCCTCCGACGCCCTCGAAAGTGAACTCAAAAATAATCCTTTAGTCCGCAATTGGGAGAGGGCAACAAAAGCAGAGCTTGGCGATCGCCCCGGTGATGGGCATCGTCTAAAAGTCGAATTTGACGGCACACCGGAAGAGAGTACCCAGCTATTGAAGAATCTTGTAGCTGCCAACATTGCCGTGTCGGAGTTTTATGCCAAAACCGAAGATTTAGAAAGTATTTTCCTCAAACTAGGACACCAGCAAACCAGTTAAAGTTTTGCGTTTCCGTCTTTTTCTTTCCCTATTGCACCTAAAAAAGAACCATGTTTTTAAGTAAATGGATTGACCGTGTTGGCGACTGGAATCCCCAGTTATTTCGAGAACTAAAAGGTCGAATCACACTAAAATCCCTCGGACTAATGGCCCTCGTTTCTGGCGTAGTACAGAGCCTGATTTTCTTTAGTTTTTCTAGTGCGCTGCCCTATCCGGGACAAAAAACGAATCATTACTGTGTGGGCGCTGCTCCGGCGGGAACAGACCCAAATCACTATCTTTACACCAGTAGAGGTTGGTGTCTGGAAGATGCCTTCGGCAATATTACGACGATCAGTTGGCCGCTGTGGTGGACCGAGATGTTTGCGACGATCGCCTTGCTTGGTTTCTTTGGAGTCTTGATTTGTGGCACTTATCTCCTCATCCAAGACCTGAGTAAAGAGCAGCGCCAAGGAACGTTGAATTTTGTCACCCTCACGCCCCAGCCTGCTTTGGCGATCGCCACCGGCAAGATTTTGGGTGTACCAACTTTTATCTACGGCATGCTTGCCTTCGCATTACCCCTACATTTGTGGGCGGCGATCCAAGGGGGCATTCCTTTATATCTGGTGGTGATTTTTTATGGTGTTGTGGGCGCTTGCTGTTTATTTGCCTTTAGTGGGGCAATGCTTTACGCCCTCGTCGGAAAAGGGGGAACAGCTCTCAAATCTTGGCTAGCCAGTGGTGCTTTGTTTTACACATCGTCAATGAGCACCCTGTTTATCATGCATGAATCGGCTCACGCTACGAATATTCTCGATGGCGCAATTTTGCTAAATCCCACGCATCTGATGCAATATTTGATCGCCGCAACTGATGTTGCCGACCAAACAACTTGGTTTCAATACGACAGTCTCAGCGAAATCACCTTTTATGGCGTACCCGTCTGGAGCTCAGCGCTGGGGGCGATCGTTGGCCACCTCGTCATTTATTTCGTGGGGATTTACTGGTGTGCTCAAGCCTTTAAACGGAAATTTCATAATGCTCAGGGAACGCTGATTAGTAAGACCCAGAGCTATTGGTTAACGACTTCTTTGGTGACAGTCAGCCTTGGATTTACGGTGCAGGAACCCTATGGCTACTCGTCTGATTACAATAACTGGCTCGTGAATTATGGCTTGTTAGCGGTGTGCTGTGTATTTTATTTGCTGCTACTCGTTGCAGCTTTGTCGCCTTCCTATCAATCCATCCAAGATTGGAGCCGTTATCAAGATAAATATGGCTGGCGGGAATGGTTAGTCGGCGAACGTAGCCCGGCCATTTGGGCGATCGCTTTAAATACGGTCATTGGTTTTCTGCCGATGATTTTGTCGGGATTAGTCTTGATCGAGTCGCAATATCGTTGGGAATTTGCGAGCGGTTTAGTGATGCAAGGTTTAGTCGCAATGTTGATCGCCACGCTCAGTATGTTGGTCTTGCTCAACCGTCACCGTAAACGCTCGGTTGCCGCGACAGTGGTCGCAGTGAGTTGTGTGATTTTACCTGTGATCACCTTGGCGATCGCCTCAACACAGCCAGAATTTTCGCCTGCTCCTTGGCTCTGGACGGTTGCTCCTGTGATGGTGACCCAATTTACTGGAACCGCAACGATTGTGGCGACAGTCTTAGGACAAGTGGCGGCGATCGCCGCATTGCACCAAATCATGAAAAAACGACTCCAGCGTATCGGTGCTTCTGAGCTGAAACAGCTATTGGCTAATACTCCCCAAGGTGCAGCTTAGTCCCAAGCTCATTTCTGCATATCTATCTATTTCTTTCACAAAATACTGTAGACCCTACCTTCCTCATCGTTATGACCAAGCTGCTTGACCAAATCGGTAACTGGAATCCCCAGCTCTTTCGTGAGTTAAAGGGTCGTTTTCGGCGACGAAATTTGGCGATCGCCGTTGGTACATCCCTAGTTGCCCAGCTCATGCTGATCTTGGGGTATCTCGGTTCCCTGCCAGACCCTTTGCTTAAAAATACCTACAGCCGTTATTGCACAGGCTATAGCGATGAATATTGGCGCTCTACTTACCAATGCATTGCAACAGCGGCGGCGGACACATGGGAAGTGAACTGGCAACTGTGGGATTTTGATCTGTTTGTCGGTCTGACCATTGTCGGCATGGGTTTACTGCTCATTGTGGGTTCCCATTTGATTAGCGCCGACCTGATTAAAGAAGAAAAACGCGGCACGATGGGTTTTGTTCGTCTGAGTCCCCAAGCCTTGTACCGCATCATTATGGGCAAAATTCTTGGGGTTCCCAGTCTTGTTTATCTGGGGGTTGCCCTCGCTTTACCGCTACATATCCTGATCGGTTTGCGAGCTGGTATTACCTTGCCTTGGATTGGCATGGTTTACCTCACGGCGATCGCCGCCTGCATTACCTCCTATAGTTTGGCGACAATGTGGAGTTTTGTGGGGCAAGACTTTTTTAGTGGTTTCCAAGCGTGGCTCTATAGTGGCGCTCTTGGGTTTTACCTCATGATTTTTACGCTCATCGGTTTGGAGTCTAGCTTCCCCAGCAACAGTCCCTTTGACTGGCTACGGATGTTCTATCCAGGGAATATTTTTTATTACCTAGTCGACAGTAATAGTCTTGATGTAGAAATTGTCCACTACTTTGAGCCTAGTGATTGGTTTGCAATGGAGTGGTTTCATTCGACGAATTGGTCAGTCGGTTTACTAGGTTTGGGTTTAATGGCGGGTCATTATTTTGTGTTAACGGCGATCGCCTGGGAAGGAATTAGCCGCCGTTTCTATGAACCCCAAGCAACGATTATTTCTAAAAAAACTGCCTATGGTGTCGCAATTTTAACGACTTTTTTCATCAGCGGTTTTGCGTCAGTAGGAGAATATGAATACCGCATAGAAAACAATTTTGAAACACTACAGGTGTTTTCTCTAGCGCTATTTTTCTCACTAACATTTTGCCTAACGCCTACCCGCCAACGCGTACAGGATTGGTTTAGAGACCGTCATACAGGTCGCTACGCCAAGCAGTTTTGGAGTGATTTACTCTGGGGCGATCGCAGTCCCGCATTGTTGGCGATCATCATTATGCTTGTGTGCTCCACAGGAATTATGGCGTTCGTTGCGATTAATGACCCATTTTTAGAAATCAAAGCACCAGTCATCGAGGGACTTATTTTACAGGCAGGCTTTCTTTTTCTATGCGCTTGCATCGTGCAGTGGATTTTCCTGCGCCCCCGCAAACGAGGAGTGTTGCTCGTGGCGTCCCTCGGTACATTGACCATTGCACCTTTCTTGACTTTTATAATCTTCAACCACCGTTTCCCCTCGGTTGTCGCCATCGGTTTATTCTCAGCTTTTCCCATGACTGCTGCGACTGAGGCTGTTGCTGCCCTGTCGTTGTGGGCGATCGCCGGTCAGTGTGTGGCGATGGTTGCCGCCGCCGGGTTTATCCAAAAATCCATCCATCGCCTTGGCGCTTCAGAGCTAAAAACTTTACTCAAACCAGCCGCCGGATCCTCAAGAAACGTGCTAACCTAGGAAGCTGATTAGGGCACGTGGCTCAGTTGGATAGAGCATCAGATTCCGGTTCTGAGGGTCGGGGGTTCGAATCCCTCCGTGCTCGCTTCTTAAATTTATCCGCAGGCTTAGACACGTAGATGTGCTCGCCTGCCAGTGAAAAACTCGAAGCGACTGATGTTACACATTAGTCGTTTTTTGTTGCAAATACCAAAAGTCTTTAAATTAGGTTGTTATACTGATTCACTAAGTTTTTCTAAAATACCTTGTCAAACAGATATGTCGGCTGAACCTATTCCACCTATTACCTTACCGCCGATTACAGATCCTGAAATAGAAGGAGAATGGCTGCGGCGATCGCTACAAAAATGGCTAGACGAAGAATTTTTGCCAGAACCCGCCAATGTCAAAATTGCTGAGCGGGCGCAACAGATCTATGTACGCCAGCGACTAGAAGGCGAAAATGACCTAGGTTCCCTTGTGATTGCCATCGTCACTGAAATGCGTGCCTTTAATTTTAAAGAGTCTTTTTACGGTGAGTTTGCCGTCGCTAATGCCGTTAGCGACCTGATTCTCGACAGTCTTGGTATTGACCGCTGTTGTGGCAATTAAAATTTTTCCCATTACTCACCAAACGCGAGCTTTGAATCGTTTCATTTTCTGGATTGCTTTAATTAAGACGCACGAGACGAATTTCGGTGCGCTGTTGTTTGGGATCTTCGGGGGCAATACCTGATAGAGGCAAATAAAAACCTTTTCCTTCAGAAACAATGTTGTGTTGCAGGCCTCGCTGCCGTAGACCGTCCACAACCACTTGGGCACGCTGCTGAGATAGCTTTTGGTTGAAATCAGGATCGCCTGTTTTGGAGGTGTGACCAATCACTCGAATACCTACAGTTTGCGGGTTAAACTCTTCGATTTGATCAACAAGCTGCTCCAAAGTTGTCTGGCTTTGTTGGCTGAGGGAGGCAGATCCTGTTGCAAATTTCACTTCGCCACGGACTTGCAAATTACCGATATCTGGCGCTTGGGCGACTTCACTCGCCGCAACTTGGGGGACAGCTTGAATGGTTGTGCCTTTCCCGGCAAGGCGATCCGCAAGTTCTGGATTATCGACTTTGATGAGGTCAATGAGCGTTTGGGTATTGAGAGCAGCATTGCTGACATATTCATCGGTAAAGAGACTTGGAATATCTGTGGGCACTTGGCTAAGTTTGCCGGACAATACCAACACCGCAGCGGTTGAGCCAATGCGTTGTTCGAGTGTACCTGCCTGAATCCAGTCCTTCGCTTCGATGGAAGTAAAAAAGTCGATGCCTTCTAGGATTGAGTCGGCTTCGTCGGGGCTAAGTCCGCCGTCTGTGGCAATTTGTTCTTTGAGTTGAGATGGTTCCCGAATGTTTGCATCGATATGGCGGTAATAAGCTTCGAGGAAATCACTCACTAAATCTGGGCGGGTCTCAAGGAGGCGATCGCCGGCAACGATGACATCAAGAATTGCGGTGGGCGCATCATTACTGGAAAGGACAACGGTATAGCCAGCATTACGGGCTTGACTAACGAAGGGTTCCCAGAGGACAGCAACGGCAACATTACCAGCAGGGTCTTGCAGCGCCTGCCATGCTTCGGAGGCATCGACCACTTCTTTCACTTCAAAGTCACTGAGATTAAAGCTATCAAAGGCGGTACTCAGGACAAGGGCAAGATATTCACTGGGAGTATCGACAGCATAGGTAATGCTGAGGGAGTTGCCTTGGCTAGATTGTTGTAGCGCTTGCAAACTGTTGAGGGAGTTTAAACCAGGATATTTTTTATTGTTGAGTACTACTGCATCTGCACCGATTGTCCGGTCAATTAAACCGACAATTTTGCCTTCGGGATTTTGCTTGAGGAATTGGTCGAGGGTTGTGACGTAGAGATCTGCATCGCCTTCGTTGAGGAGATTTGCTCGGGCAGTTTGGTCAAATTCGTTGGCATAGGAAAGGGTGATACCAACGTCTTTTAGGGCTTGCTGAAATTCGGCATTGCGGAATGTGCTGTAACCGCTAAAGGTATCGCCGAGTAATGTGATTTCACCCTGCTCCAGATTACTGCTGGATCGGGTCGGGGTGTCTGAGCCGCCTGATACTTCACCAAGAATTTCTTTGAGGAAGTCGGGCGGGTTATTCCCAACAAACCAAAGTCCACCACCAAGGATACCCAGCGTGACAAATAATGCGGCAACAAGGGTAATGGGACTGTCTTTTTGGCTCATAGCTAGGCATTACCCACAGTGGATCGGTGTGCAGCTATTGTAAAAACTGATTTTCTTTTTTTCAATATTGACCTAATTTTCAGAGAGATATTCGGCGATCGCCAATCTGTCCATTCACTCAGTAAAAAAGCACGCCAAAGGAATATGCCATTGCTATAGTCAAAGAGAAAGTATCAAGGTGAGTGATTTGGTTGCAGCAGATCCTGAGAAACAGAAGCGTTACTCACCGGAAGAATATTTGGCTTTAGAGTCAGAAGCTGAAGTCTGGCATGAATATAGGAATGGCAAGATTGTTGAGCGAGATCCCAGCACAATAACTCACAATCAATTGACGGGAAATTTAGCGGTCAGTTTGCTTCAAGCTTTTCGAGATAAAGAGTTTCACGTTTTTGCAATTGATTTACGTCTGTGGATACCAAGCGTAAACTTCTTCGTTTATCCAGATGTAATGGTTATCCGAGGTGAGCCGAGCTGTATGGATGAAAGTCAAACGACAATTACAAATCCAATTATGGTTGCTGAGGTGCTATCTAGCTCGACACAAAATTATGATCAAGGGGAAAAGTTTGATGCCTATCGTTCTATTCCAAACTTCTCCGAGTATCTTCTAATTGATCAGTACCAGTGCTATGTAAAGTATTTTGCAAAAACGGCAGAGAATCAATGGCTTTTGACGGATTGTAAGGACATCAACGCGACGATTTCTTTTGCATCGATAGATTTTGATTTGGCTCTAGTTGATCTCTACAAAGGTATTGTTTTTGAAAAATAGGCGATCGCCCTTCTCTTCATCCTCTATAGCTCCTCAACTTCTCGCATAAGTAGGGAATCTGGGTTCTTAGTGTTCGCGTTATGATCAAATGGCGATCGTCACAGATACGGATTTGCTGAAAATGACTGATTTTATTGGGAAGTGGAAAGGTAGTGAGGGTAATGAAAAAGCCAATTATCAATCTTTTCTCAATGATTTCTGTGATTTTCTAGGCGTTGAAAAATGTCCGCCAAAGGGTTTGGAGAAGAATAATCCCTATTGCTTCGAGCGTGACGTAAAAATTATTGCGCCGAGTGGTGCAGAAACGACGAAATTTATTGATTTCTACAAGGAAGGTTGTTTTGTTCTAGAGGCAAAGCAGGGCAGTAGCACGGGTAAAGGTACTGGCAAGCGAGGGACTGCTACTTATCGAAAGGAAATGAAAAAAGCGTTTGGGCAAGCTCGAACCTACGCAAGATTTGTGGAGCCGAAGCCGCCGTTTCTAATTACTTGTGATATTGGTGATCATTTTCGGGTTTGGCAGGATTTTAATGAGTCTTGGCTCAGTGCCAATGGGGATTACGGAACCTATGACAGTGTAGAAAAGATTGCTTTTGTTGATCTGGAAAAGCCGGAGATTAAGGAGCGGTTCGTCAAGATTTTTACAGATCCGCAGTCGCTGAATCCTGAAAAGATTGCGGCAAAGGTGACGCGGGAGGTGGCGGCAGATTTAGCAGAACTCGCTAAGACTTTGGAGCAAACGGCCAAGCCCCAAGAGGTGGCGCAATTTTTGATGCGGTGTATTTTTACGATGTTTGCGGAAGATGTGGGGTTATTGCAAGAACATCTGTTTACGAATGCGCTCAAGGAACGTTGGATTCCGAAGTCAACGGATTTTAAGTCCGCAGCGGAGGCTCTATGGCAAGCGATGAATGATGGGACAAGTTTTGGGTTTCATGGTCAGTTGCTGCGGTTTAATGGTGGACTGTTTGCGAAACCAAAGGCGTTTGATCTCACGGTAGACCAACTCAAAATTTTGCTTAAGGCGGCAGAACGGGATTGGAAAAATGTGGAGCCTGCTATTTTTGGGACATTGCTAGAACGGGCTTTGGATAAGAAGGAACGAAGTAAGTTGGGAGCGCATTACACGCCGAGGGCTTATGTGGAGCGGTTGGTGCGTCCGGTGATTATTGAGCCATTGCAAGAAAAGTGGCAGTTGATTCAGGGGGAAGTGGAAACGCTTTTGGAGGAGGAGGAAGCGGCAAAATCGAAGTCGGCAAAGACGAAAAAACGGAATGCGGCAGCAGAAAAACTAACGGAATTTCTAGGGGAACTACAAAACATTCGGGTGCTGGATCCGGCTTGTGGGTCGGGGAATTTTCTCTATGTGACGATGGATCTCATGAAGACTCTGGAGCTTGAGGTTTTTAATCGTTTGGCTACGGTAACGGGTTCTTCACAGTTGAAACTTGGTTTTGATCAGATTAATCCGTCGCAGTTTTTAGGGATTGAGATAAATCCGAGGGCTGCGGAGATTGCGGATTTGGTGATTTGGATTGGGTATCTGCAATGGCATTTTCGGTTGTTTGGGAGTTTGCCGCCTGTGGAGCCTGTGTTGCGGGAATACAAGAATATTGAGAATCGGGATGCGGTGCTGGCATATGACGGGACAAAACCTGCTATTGATCCGAAAACGGTTAAGGTTCGGACGCGCTGGGGTGGGCGCACAATGAAGCATCCGGTAACCGGGGAAGATGTACCGGATCCGAGTGATCAAGTTGAGATTTTGGAATATATCAATCCAAGGCAAGCGCAATGGCAACAAGCTGATTACATCGTTTCAAATCCGCCATTTTTGGGTAATGCAAGGATGCGGGAATATTTGGGTGATGGCTATGCAGAAACACTACGCAAAGTCTATAAAGAAGTGCCTGATACTGTTGATTTCGTAATGTACTGGTGGCATAAAGCAGCAAGAAAAGTAGAGAAGAGTATTATCACTAGGTTTGGATTCATTACGACAAATACCATTTGTCAAATTCGCCAACGTTCTTTAATAGAAAGACACTCTTTAATCAAAATAATCTTTGCAATTCCTGACCATCCTTGGATAGATCAAGGAGCAGCGGTGAGAATAGCAATGACGGTTGTAGAACAAATCAAAAGAAACTTGAACTTGCCTAAAATCGGAGATCTTATTCAAGAAAAAACATTGGATATTCCGGAAGAATCAGCAAGTAGTTTAAAGATAAAGTTCAGTAAAGTTGGTCATATATTCAGCAATCTTAAGTCAGGCGCAGATTTATCCAAGGCACTTAGTTTGAAATCCAATTCTAATTTATGTTCTCGCGGATTAGAATTAGGAGGCCGAGGATTTATTGTTGATAATAAAACTGCAAAAACTTGGTTGAAAGAGCAGCCTAGTTTATCTTTATATGTCAAGCCTTATATCGCAGGCAGAGAATTACTTGGGAGATGGAAAAAACAATATGTTATTGATTTTCATGATTTGAATGAAACAGAATCTAGTCAATATCATTTTCCTTTTCAATATCTTCTGGAAAAAGTTAAGCCTGTTAGAATTGTTAATCAAGAAAAAGCACGAAAAACAAATTGGTGGTTATTTAGACGGTCGGGAGCAATTATTAGACCAGCTATTAAAGATTTACAAAATTTTCTCGTAACTGTTCATACAGCCAAATACCGTATTTTTACGTTTATTGACGGTAGTATTATTCCTGATGCAACACTGGTTGTATTTGGTACAGATTCTCCTTTGATTTTGGGAGTATTATCTAGCGAAATTCATGTTAGGTGGACGCTTGCACAAGGTGGCACTTTAGAAGATAGACCTCGTTATAATCAAAGCCGATGTTTTGATCCTTTCCCATTTCCAGATCCATCGGAAAAAATTAAACAAGAAATTCGAGAATTGGGCGAGCGATTAGACAGCCACCGCAAACAAGTCCAAGCAGCTCATCCCGAAGTCACCATTACTGCCATGTATAACTGCCTCGAAAAAATGCGTAGTGGCGAACCCTTTACCGACAAAGACCGAGAATTTAATAACAAAGCCCTGATTACCACCCTAAAACAAATCCATGACGACCTTGATCAAGCCGTCTTTCGCGCCTATGGCTGGGATGATCTGATTCCCCTGTGGCAACAAGTTTATCGAGATCCCCCCCAGCCCCCCTTGAGTAAGGGGGGAGAAAATGCAGCGCAGAAAGTCCCCCTTGATAAGGGGGATTTAGGGGGATCAAATCCCAAAGAACAACTCGAACAAACCATTCTGCAAAGACTCGTAGACCTAAATGCAGAACGCGCCGAAGAAGAACGAAACGGATTTGTGCGCTGGCTCCGACCCGAATACCAAGCCCCCGATGAAATCGTTACCCAGAAAGTTATTGAAGGCTTAGGCATAGAAGAAAAAACAGAACAGGCGATCGCCCCACCAGAACAACAAAAATTCCCGTCCAAGCTTCCAGATCAGCTCGCTGCGATCCGTGACCTACTCCGAACCCAAGGCAGCGAATGGACTCAAACCCAAATCTCTGCCCAATTCAAAGGAACCGCTAAAAAGAAAGATAAAGCTATTCCGATGTGCCTAGATATCCTCGAAGATTTGGGCGTTGTCCTGAGCCATACCGAAGCCGAAACCAAACGCTACTATGCCGCCGAACTACAAAATATTGCCTAAAAAATCACTAATCAAGGAGAAAAAACATAATGCTCAAACAACGAATCCAATACACTTCACCCCTAGATGCCCTCATTGCTGTCTCCAAACGCCTTAGCCTTTATGAAGATAAGCAAGGAATCAACTCTGAGGACTTTTTCGACCAATACACAAAAGGTGAGTTATCCGATAACGTGATTTTTGTTGAATGGGCAAATGATTACCGTCATTATCTCAGCCTGCGTCAAGAAATCGAGCAGAGATTGAGTCATGCTGCATAACAAAATAGACCAATACTTAAAAGCAATAGAAGTTGTTATTGAGTCGGTTGAAAATGTATATATCGAAAAATATCTAGAAGAAATCCTCACTGATGAGCGAGCTAACCTAAGAATCCGATTGCGTTTTATATCTGGGCATCTTTTAGAAATGCATGAAGCAATAGTGATTAGCAACGAACAACTGGAGCATCTTGATTATCGATACCACTTTCAAGATCCAGATAATCAACTGATTTTTAGGTATGACAGCACTCCACATTTCCCCAACCTAAAGACTTTCCCTCATCACAAACATTTTTATGATCAAGTCTTTCCCAGCACAAAGCCGGCTCTTAGTGATGTGATTCAAGAAGCATGCACAATGATCAAAAATCCCGAATCCAAATAAAGGCGGTCGCCTGCCATATATCCCTTAGAGATTCTACGTAATGAATAAAAGCAGAGATGTAGAATACCTTATGTGCTTTTTCGCGTTCTTTCTCTATGCAGTCATCCCTGATTAACGGTCGCTATCAAATCATTAAAACCCTTGGGCAAGGAGGGTTTGGGGATACATTTTTGGCGAAGGATATGCAGCTCCCCTCCCAAAGACAATGTGTATTGAAGGCGCTAAAAGTTCAGGCGACCAGTCCCCAGATGGTGCAAGAAATCCAACGGCGATTTCAGCGAGAAGCCGCAATCCTCGAAGGGTTGGGAGAGCATAATCCCCAAATTCCACGGTTGTATGCCTACTTCGAAGATCAGGGCAAATTTTATCTTGTTCAAGAATGGATCGATGGTCTAACGCTTCAAGATATTGTGCAGCAGCGGGGCTGTTTATCGCCGGAGCAGGTGAAGACTTTATTGGTGGATTTATTGCCTGTGTTGCAGTCTATTCACGATAAATACATCATTCACCGGGACGTCAAACCCGAAAATATTATTCTCCGCGAAAGTGACCAAAAGCCTGTATTGATTGATTTTGGTGCGGTTAAAGAAGCCCTAACCACCTCTATTTATCCCGATGGTAGTAGTCCAGTCTCTGTGGCGATCGGTACGCCGGGCTACATGGCTCCGGAACAGGGAACTGGTCGTCCAGTCTATTCAAGTGATTTATATGGTCTCGGTTTTACAGCGATTTATCTGCTCACAGGCAAATCCCCTCAATATTTCGCGACGGACTCCCAGACTGGCGAATTACTCTGGCAACAGGATTTTCCCTATCTAGATACCCCTCTTGGTCAGGCGATCGCCAAAACAGTAAAATTTCATCCCCGCGATCGCTTTCCGACAGCCAATGCCATGTTGCATGAGCTACTCAACCAAGCTGCCCAAAGCCAAACTCCGACAGCGCCACCACAGCCAATTGTCCCCAATCCACCAACCCAGCAGACGGTAAATATTAATCAAACGACAGCGACAAAGGTTATCGGTTCACCTGCCCCAAATCAAACATTACAAACATCGGCTACTGCTGCGCCGATCGCCCCAACTCCTTCAACACCCAGTCCGTTACCCTCGAAAAAACAATCTGGCGGCTGGAAAGTAGGTTGTGCTTTCTTATTTTTTAGTTTGCTTGGCCTCGGTTTTGGACTATGGTTAGCCTTCTCTCTGTTAGGGCGATCGCAGGTACAAGATTTTCCGCCAGATGAAAATATCGAAGAGGCAATCACAGACAATCCCATTGACTCAGAACCGGAGCCGGAACCTGAACCGGAGCTAGAACCCATTCCCGAACCCGAACCGGAGCCAGAACCGGAACCTATTCCTGAACCGGAGCCGGAACCCGCACCGCAACCCCAAGAACCCGCTTTCCCCATCGTTCAAATTGGAGCGAGTGAAGACGATGTGCGCGCTGCCGTAGGTCGACCGCCAACAGAGAGACGCACTGGCTTTTGGCCGAATAGCATTGCCATTCTCTACAAAGATTACGGGCCACAGAATGTTTCCCTCGGCTACATTGTCGATGACCAAACCTTTGAGGTGCGCCAAACAGAAGTGACATTTCCTAGCGATGTAAATTTGCAACTAATTCAAACTACTGCACAAAGGCTAATGTCAGATGATTCAACTGACGGAATTGCTGAAGTAATCGCCGATGTACATTCAAACAACAGAGAGGAACGTTTGTTTAGTACAAAGAAATATAAGGGTCTCATCAAGCGCAATGACAGTGGACGCTTATACCTTGGCATTTGGGACAAGGATTTCCACTAGGGGAGAATTTTCGTGATGGATAATCAGGCGATCGCCGTGGTGACGACCACCGACACACTAGAAGAAGCCCAGAAAATTGCCGAGGCATTGGTCGCAGAGAAATTAGTCGCCTGTGCCCAAATTAAACCTATTGAAAGTATTTACCGCTGGCAGGACGAAGTCCAAAAATCTGCCGAATTTCAAATCGTCTGTAAAACTGTCGCGTCAAACTATAAAGCAATAGAGTCGGCGATCGTGGCACAACATTCCTATGAATTACCCGAAATCTACGGCATTGCCCTAACCCACAGCTACGAACCTTACCGCCAGTGGATTGCCGAAAATTCCCGCAACACACCTTAATCAAGGCGCTGGAAAAAAAGCGGTGCAATGGTAAGGAATAGACCTAAAGTTTGCCATCTACAATCTTGCTTCTCCCTGTTCCTCGCTCTTCCCCTCGCAGTGTCATCCCGAAGACTCAAAAAAAGACGATTGACAAGGATGGGCTAAATTAAGATAACTGGTGTATAGCTTGGGAATTTTCGGGGTTAAATATCTATGCCTGAACAAAGTCAGCAGCCGCAGGATAATGGCGATCGCCGCGACAGTATGGATGTCCTCAGAAATGCCCTAATGGGAGAGCAAGCTGGTAATTACGACGAAAAAATTAACGACCTCGAAAATCAAATTAACTGGGTACGAGAAGAAATGCGCGCCCAAGGCAATGAGGTGCAAAATACCCTAGACCAGAAAATCAATGAAGTGTTGCAGGCGATTCAGGTGAGTCGCTTCGAATCAGAAACATATACACCGCCAACCCCGATGCCCCGGCCACAAGCGCCTATAAATCAAACAAACCAAGCACCACAAAATCAACCATCCGCATCTGTTCCTGAGTCCTATTCCCAAACACCCCAAACCCCACTCCAAGAAACAACTTCAGTCCCACCGTCTCCCCAGCCACAACCGAGGACATCCAGCCCTTCAGAATCATCAGGTGTCGATTTAGATTTTTTTTCCGCGCAGATTAGCTCAATTTTGGGGGGCAATGATGTCCCCGACGATTCCATTGAGACAACCGCTTCGCCAGTACATGACTCTAGCCCGGAGCCAGCACCGACTTCGCCGCCATCCTATCGTCAAAATCCAGCCACCGCACCCAACCCAACAGTAGAGCAGACGGTTGAAACGCCATCATCAACGCCCCAACCCCCCCAGACTTATAGTGTCCCCCAGCCCACCTATCACCCACCCAGCCCACCGCCACAAAATTTAGGCTCAGATCCTAACCTTCGTGTTGTGGCGGAGGATGAAGCCACCCAAATCAATAATTTACGCAATGTGCTGCGGGATGAAGATGTCGTTCGTTTGCGCCAAATTAATAATCAGCTCGACTATAAATTGCGGCAAGTCGAAGAGTATATTTCTGCTTCTCAGCAGCCCCTCAAGGATTTATTGCCTCTAATGACAGAGCTGGTACAACTCAAAATTCAAGAGGCGAAAACACCTGAAATACCTAAACAACCGTCTCCCAAACAACGCAAAGGTATTTCCTGGGGAGGCATTTTCGCATTCCTTATTTTGTTGCTGTTGGTTCCCCTCGGCTTTTACGGTTATCTGCTACGACGAGAATATGTTTTAGAACAAGAGGTGGCGATCGCCCTAGCCACGACCCCAGACCTTGCCGTCTATCGACTTAAGCCAGACGTCCGCAATAACACCCTTTACCTCACGGGCAAATTACCGACCCAAACCCTCAGTGACCAAGCCGAGGCGATCGCCCGTAGTACAGTGCCAGCCCTGGATCTCAGTAACAATATCTTAGTTGTCGAAAAATCCCTCACTCCCCAACAGCGCCAAGCTGAGATTGACAAAATTATCGAACCACTAAACAACATCAACGGCATTCAAGTCACTACCCAACTCGACGGCGATCGGCTGACTGTCGATGGCACCGTTCTACAAAGCGATGATATTACCGCCATTATTGCTGCCCTCGAACAAATTGATGGAATTGACCAAATTACCAACAATATCCAAATCAAAACCCAGCCTATCGGCATACGCCTCTACTTTGACCAAAACTCCGCTGCCGTTAAGCCCAATGACGTTGATCTGAAACTGTCAAAAGTCAAAGAATATTTGACCCAGTATCCCAACATCAACCTTCGTATCATGGGCTATCAGCATCCCACCGAATCCGCTACCGATGTTGCCCTGAAACGAGCCCAATCAGCTCAGCTTTTACTACAAGATCAGGGCATAGACCGCCGCCGCACGATTGCATTAGGTGTAAATCAATCCCCACCAGACATTACCGCAGAAGATCCCATCTGGCTGAGCCGCACCGTGATTTTTGACCTTGCCGAAAACGAAACTCAATAGTAATCACGCAGATCTTTCAAGCCTTGACGAGACAAATAAAACCCACTTTTCTCCCGCCTAGGAAAAGCGCTTAAAAAGCAATGACGGTTTTCGAGAGCTTCCACAACTCTGAAACCATTACTCTTTTCTGCTCTCAGTAGAGTAGATTTTGATTTTTTGCGTACAATGCCTCGCTGACAAAGGGTCTACGGCCTATCAAACTCGCTAATAACGGGACTTAAGCGAAACGTCGTGTCTCAAGCTTGAGAAATAAGCAATCTTCTGTAGACGTTGCCAATTTTGTACAAGCTACCCGCTTATCGAATGTAAAATTCGCCACTAAATCAACCGGATTCCCGTAATCTTCCTGTAGCTAGAGAGGCTACAAATGCCAGACTAAATTACGATATTTAGCGGATGTAACGAGTAAATCACCTCAAAGCGCTTTAAATTCATTAACGGCCAATTTGAACTTTACAGAAACAACAAATTTCTGAGCTGCGACTTTACGTGTTCTTTGTAAAACCTTCATAAAACTGTCCGGCTCTTTACTGTGATTTCACGTGCGCAGGAAAAAAGTCGTGTTAGAAGTGTACCTACGTAATCTCACCCGTACACCTTAATTACGAGGAACTCAGCATTATGCTTAAGAAAATCTCTCTCGCGGCGATCGTTGCCCTCAGCACATCCGTAGTTACAGCACCTCCAGCATCCGCATTTTCTTGTCCCGATGGCTCTCTACCCAAAGATGGTCTATGTCCCGACACAGATGTAATTCCTACACCTCCTGCAATGCTTGCAGTTCTTGGTATGGGTCTCGCTAGTCTTCGCAAGAAAAATCAATCTAACGATGTAGACGCGGAATAAGACATTCCTCGTTCTAAGCAAGATTTAAATCCAAAATCCTCTGCTGCGACGGACATGTAGCTTCCTTTTACTGCTCAAAGTCTATTCACTTTTAACAGTACAAATTACATGTCCGTCACGGACAGCCCAATCCACATCAGGGCTTCCTCCAAAATTTATCAAGCATCCTTTTTTTTTCCTTTTCTTCTTTCCTGAGAACTCGA
>CAZXBK010000065.1:0-21643 GCA_964638765.1 uncultured Synechococcus sp.
TTCGCAACGGCATCGGGATTAGGGTCAATCTCTAGTTTTACAACCTTGAGGCGATCGCCATACTCTTGAGCTGCCCAGTTTACAGAGGGGGACACCAGACGGCAGGGGCCACACCAGCTTGCCCAAAAATACACCAAAATATCTTGATCATCAGCGAGAACTTCCTGTTCAAACTGAGAATCAGTGATTTCTAAAACGCTGCCACTCACGAGCGGTGAACTCCTTTGCTTTACGATAAAAATGAACGGTTTTCTACGTTAACAGTTTTCGGCGATCGCTGACACAGACGCTTTATGAAGAGCAATACAAAGTATTAATTCAAAAATCAAAGTGGAGAATAAAACTCATAATTGCAGCCTATATCCTCCACTTTGGTGTGGCTAGAACCTTCCTCGGCTGAGGTAATAGCGCTCTAAACCATAAAAGTTGCACCAATCTAATTTAGTAATGATGCCTTTAGATGTTTTTCATCTGGGACTTAAGAGCTTCTAGCTCTGCATCAACCGCTGCAAAATCCTCATCAGATGTCGCAGAATCCGTTGGTGAGTCACTAATATCTTCGGTCTCTGTACCCGTTAGAGCAGGAGTGTTTTGCTGGGATGCGGCCTTTAACATTGCCAATTCATCATCAACAGAACTAGACGCTTCGAGAGCCGCAAACTGTTGCTCTAGGCTAGAGCTGCCAATGACATTGATAGATTCAGACTGGGCTTCTAGCTCCATAATCTTGTCTTCCATCCGCTCAAAAGCACCCATCGCACTGCTGGTGTCGATGTTGTTCATGGTGTTTTGTAGCTGAGCGTTGGCCTTCGCTGCATTAGCACGGGCTTTGAGCATATCTTTCTTGGTCTTCGCCTCTTGGATTTTGCTCTCTAGGGCAATTAAATTTTCCTTGAGGGTATTAACCTGTTGGTTCTGCTGATCCAGCTGTGCCTTGAGGGTAGCAGCGGTATCGGCAAAACTCTTTTTGCGCACCAGGGCTTCCCGTGCTAAACCTTCATCGCCTTTGTTGATTGCTAGCTCAGCGCGCTTCTGCCAATTGCTCGCTTCGATTTGGTTTTTGTTGTATTGCTGTTCGGTTTTTTTCTGTGCGGCGATCGCCCGGGCAACGGATTGGCGCAATTGCACCAGATTTTCACCCATATCCTGAACGGCTTGTTCGAGAACCTTCTCAGGGTCTTCAGCCTTACTGACCATATCATTGAGGTTCGCTTTGACAACGCGACCAAGACGATCTAAAAATCCCATGATGCTTTATCTCTAAACTGATTTAGTGCAACTTTTACTATGACTGAGCCACGGGAGTGATTCAGCTTACTCTTAACATTTTAATCATTCGATTTACTTTTCCACGATTGATTAGGATAAATCCCTGATTTTTCATGGATTTCTTTGCAACTCTTTAGCTTTCAATGTCTTGATTTGGGTCTTCATTCCAGAGGCGTTCGAGCTGATATTGCCAAGCAATGAGAGCCTGCTGCTGTTGCCGAGGATCTTGGTCAAGGCCACCCATAATGCCCTCGTCGTAAAATCGCGAGATGGTTTGCATGGTCATTTCCATGGTTTGACCTTGGGCTTTCGCTGCCGCCACAATTTCTCGAACTTTGTCTTCTGCTAGTTGATTAAAAAATGGGCTGAGATTTTGTTTGTGCAATCCCTGCAACTCTTCTAAAGCTTCATGGAGTTGTTGGGGTTCTAGGATACCGATGGGATATTTAAATGCTCCCCACATTAGGCCTTGATTGACGGCGTAGCGGACAAGCTTATTTTCGCTGAAATTATATTCCAGCAGTTTTTCGTAATAGGGTTCGGCTTCATTTTGCGGCGCAATGGGGACAAATGCCCGGAGATATTTACCATCCTTGGAGGTGCTGACGAGTAGGTGAAAGCGTTCTTCGGGTTTGTGGACTTTCCACGTTTTGCGGTCGGGCTGGTCGATCTGCGCGTCGGGAAAAAAGTCGCTGAGCACTTGGGTTACTGTATCGGGAGTCATATTTTCGTTGATTGCTTATCGTTACTAGATCTTAGCGAGCTTCAAACGGAGAATCAGTAGAGATAGCCCCCAAACAATCGCTACCCCAGTGGTAAATGGTTTGAACAATTTCGTCCATGCCCTGACGGGTAACGCTAGCTGGTTGCGGCGATTGGTTCACAAGAATGCTCAAAGCTAGCGTGCGATCGCCGTCCACATCAAGGTAACCAGATAGGGTCACAACATTAGTCATTGTGCCTGTTTTGCCATAGAAGTTTCCGGCAACACGTGTGTCTACAAAACGACGGGTTAATGTGCCTGATTCCCCGGTGATCGCCAAAGAACTTTTATAAACGACCGCATCGGGGTGGTCAGCCATGCTTGATAGAAGTTCGACAAAACTTTGGGGCGATGCAAGATTATGGCGGGATAAGCCAGAACCATCTTTTATGACGAAACTACTTTCCGTTACACCCAGTTCAACTAATGTTTCAGTGATGACTTGTGACCCTGTTTTTTCCGAATCTGATGTCCCTAAAATATGGCGTAAACTTTCAGCATAAATATTGTTACTATCCTGATTTGTCGTGGCAATAATCTTTGACAAGATTGGTGAGGTTGTCGCTGTCAAAAAATTAGCTTCATCATATTTTTCAAATCCTGTATTTGTAATTGTTGAGGTATCGACTTGAATACCTTCTTCTCCCAAATTTGCCAACAATTGATCGCGAAAATTTTCGGCTGGGTTGGGAATTGATAATCCCCAAATACTTGATTCTCGATCTAGGGGAATTTGCCCTGTAATAGTTAGCTCATTTGTTCCAATGGTTTGAGTGGCACGACCTATATATTTTGTTCCCGCTTCTGAGGTGATGAGTTGATTATTAATATCCCACTGACTCAGGGCGATCGCCTCACTATTTTCACCACGGAACGTTTGAAGATTTGCGGTTTGACCTACAGTACTAGGCGTTAGAGAAATAACGACAGCATTTTCGTCGAGTATTACGCTATTAGCTGATGGCGCATAATAGAATGCTAAATCTGACCATTCCCACGTCGGGTGAATTACTGATTCTTGAAATAAACTATCGTCAATTACAACTTGATTAATCGACGATATTTGTTGAGATTTTAAAGTGCGTGCTAACTCTTGCAGTTTTTCAGAAGTGAAACTCGGATCGCCGCCGCCTTTGACAATTAATATTTCTAGATTCGGGGCATCACCAACCCCATAAATACTGGTTGTAAACTGATAGTCGAGTTGCAATTTTTCTAGAGCAACTGCCGTCGTAAATAGCTTGACATTGGATGCAGGTACAAACAAAGTATCCGCATTATGTCCATAGGCTAATTCCCCATGTTCTAAATCTTGAACAGCGATGCCCCATTGAGCTTGACTGAATTTTTCGTCGGTCAAAACTCCGGCAATATCCTCTCCCAGCCGACAACTCTGTACCGTTTGTGCGACAGCAACGTTTGGGAAAAAAGATATGACAGAACAAAAAATATAGGGGGCGATCGCCAAACTTTTTTTTAACATTATTTAGCCTCCAGATTATCTTTTAAAAATTGCCGCCAATAGCTCAGCTTATTTTCAAAACTTTGCTTCCCAATTAACGCTTTCCAAGCAGAATTAGGCATTGGACTTGGATGGGGAATGTTCAAATGCAGGTATGGCAATTTAAGGCAGCTGATAGACTGCTGGGCTGGGCGGCCCCAAGTGATAACAGCATCAGGCTTTTGTAATGTGATTTCCTGTTTCAAAATTGAGACAAAACGATCACGATCAACCTTATTTAAGCTTTTACTTTTGAAGGGAGAGGCTGGATCGCAAACCCAAAGCTTCCAAATATCTGTCAAATAGACCCGATAACCAAGATTCATAATGTCTTGAATCATGACCCAATAATGACTCGGTTTTTGCTTGCCTTCTCGTGAGTCTTTGTGATGCAAACCATAGGGCGTACCAATCACTAAGTCAGTAAAGCGATAGTTCATTTTAGGATCTTGACCAATAAGGACGACTGTCGGCTTATCAGTATTGCTATCATCCCACTCCCAGATACTCGGTAAGTCAACAGAGACAACAGGAGAAGATTGATAAACGTCTTGAAAATCTTTAGCCAGTGACTGAAAAAAACTTCGATCTGCAAAAGGCTTAGGGTAATCTGGCTTTTCTAAATCCCGTGACAGTGCTTGATAAAATCCAGTTAACTCTGCGGAAGATGTATTAAAAATTGAACAAAGTAATTCACAAAGGGCATCAAATTCTTGTGATCGAAACTGAGAAAAGTGGTAATTCTTAGTCATAAATAATTTTGACCTTTTGGGCTGCCTCAAACGCTTTTTGGCGAGCTTCTTGAGTATCTTTCCCTTTAGCTAAAGCCACACCCATGCGACGGTAGGGACGAGAATCTGGTTTTCCAAAGAGACGTAAGTCAGTTTGGGGTTCCGCTAAAGCCTCTGCTATACCCGTAAAAGAAATTTTGTCGCTATGTTGATCTGCCAAAATTACAGCACTTGCAGCAGGCCCTAACTGTTCAATCGTCGGAATTGGCAAGCCTAAAATTGCGCGCAGATGCAGCTCAAATTCGTTGAGGTTTTGGGAAATCATGGTCACCATTCCCGTATCGTGGGGGCGCGGCGACAACTCCGAGAAAATCACCTCATCTTTGGTGACGAAAAATTCCACGCCGAAAATACCTGCGCCGCCGAGGGAATCTGTTACTGTGCGGGCAATATCTTGGGCTTGCTTAATCTGCGAATCGGTTAATCCCACTGGCTGCCATGACTCTTGATAATCTCCCCGCTCCTGTCGGTGGGCGATCGCCGGACAAAAGAGGGTTTCCCCTTCCCACTGACGAATTGTCATTAAGGTGATTTCAACTTCAAAATCAATAAATTCCTCAATAATAATTTTGGCAGTGTCTCCCCGCGCCCCTTCAATCGCGTAGTTCCATGCTTCAGTCAACTCAAAAGCCGTGTGCACAATCGATTGACCCTTGCCCGAGGAAGACATAACAGGCTTGATCACATTGGGAAAACCAATTTTCTGAGCAACAGCAGTTAACTCTTCAAGGCTTGTGGCGTAGGCATATTTAGCAGTGCGCAACCCCAACTCATCATGGGCTAAATCCCGAATGCGATCGCGGTTCATTGTGAAGTTTGTTGCGGCGGCAGTCGGAATGACGGTATAACCCTGCTGCTCAAATTCCAGGAGCTTTTCCGTCCGAATCGCTTCTACTTCCGGCACGATAAAATCCGGTTCGTATTTTTTGATGACAGCTTCAAGGGCATCGCCATCCAGCATTGAAATCACTTCCCTATGGTCGGCCACTTGCATTGCTGGGGCATTGTCATAGCGATCTACCGCAATCACAGTATTACCAAGGCGTTGGGCCGCAATGACGACTTCCTTTCCCAATTCGCCAGACCCCAACATCATGATTTTTTTCGGTAATGCGATCGCCATAGCTCCTAGCCTTATTCTTTCAATAAATCTTTGCCACCAATCATCATAGCGAGAGGAGGACGCCCTGCATCAAGGCGATGTAAATTTCTCAACTCCTATTTTCCTAAACTTCGTTGAAAAAAGAGTTTTTTGCATTGTTCGTTTTTTGCTGATTTTTCCTGAGCGTAATCACAGTTGTCGCCGCTGGATTTTGTCTACTTTCACCATAAAAACTGCGCGATGCAATCGAATGTTCACTAGTTCCAATTTCAAAAAGAATATTGCGGAATAATGCAGGCATCTCAGCATTTTGCATACCCTGTCTGATGACCTATGGAGCCACAGCATCTCACCACTTACATCAATTTAGTTCAACAGCTTTTCCGTTGCCCCAAGGGCGAAGAATGGAATTTATTCCGTGAAAACGAAGCGTGGGTCAATACTGAACTAATCGACGTGATGGAACAACTTGCCTATTATCTCAACGACGTAGGTCAAGTTCCTAGTGCAACGTATCTATCTAGCTGGATCGACGAACTTCATCGCATCCTGATTTTTGTGACACCAAAGCCCTCGTCCCAAGCCACAGTAAAAATTTACGCCGACCTAATTCAAATGTTGTTGAGTTATCCCAAGGAGAAACAGGACAAAATCTTGCAGGAAAACTCAACTTTAATGCATCCTCAGCTAGCCAAAATGATGCAACAAATTGCGGCTCAGTTTTATCGGGCGGATTCACCCGACACCGCGGACTTTCTCAATAACCTCGCTAAAAAGGTTAACCGGGCTTGGGTTGATATCCATAACGTTCAATTGAATTTAGAAAAGACAAGGCAAATTGCACCAAAGCCTTTCAACTCTAAAATGCCCCCGACAAAAATATTAGAACAAAAACCTATTGCACTAACCCAAGCTTCAGCGGAAATACCGACAAAAATATCGAGTTCTCCAGAGCCGAAAATTTCATTGGATAATGATGTCGGCACACAACTCGCTGCATTAGAAAAAACAGTTGGTGCATTAGGAAAAGATGTCCGAGCGATTGTTACTGGTCTGAAACAGATAGAGGAAGTTTTGAGTCGTTATCTCCAATCAAATAACCCCCTAGAATATCAAGCGGTTCTCGAACAAGCTGCAATTGCAGGGTGGATTATTTCATCGACAGAGGTTGAACAATTAATCGGTGTTAAACCCTCTTGTAATAAAGGTGAAACCACTTACCAACGGGGAAATTGGCAGTTTGTGAAAGCTGGAAAAATCGGCACACAAACAGGATGGCGTGTCGAGAAGCTCATCGGGAGTTCCTAGTTTTATCTGCAAGTATCTAGGCGTGGCGATCGCCGCCTTCTCGTTCGGTCATCATCGTTTGGCGATCGCCGCCTTCTCGTTCGGTCATCATCGCTTGGTGATCGCGACAGGTTCCTCGAAAATAACCCCCTTCAGCACGGGTTTCAAGATGTAGTCATGTTTTTGAGCTTTGTAGCCATTGACGGAACTCACGCAAAATTGCATTCTCACCTTACACACTGCGTTTCTTCAGAAAATCTAGAATAATTTGCCGGGACAGAACAGGTAAAACTTGAGAGTTTTCCTGAAGCTCATACCCGTTATTTTCTAGGCAGTAAATGAGTAAATTGTCATTCTCAAATCGCCACACTTCTCTTACACCGAGGGCAGCGTAGATGTCTAAGCGGTTAAGAGAACTACTGGTAATGTCGATTTCAATTGCTAAATCAGGAGCTGGATCAACCGCAAAATCAAAGGTAGTTTTGCCCCGTACGACGGCTTCATTTTGAATATAAAAACATTCATCCGGTTCGATTCCCCTCTGAAGATCTTCGCGACTCAGGGTTGTGGAACACAAGCTTGCTACTTCTAATCCCAGAATCTCCGTTGTTGTCCAAATGAGCCGTGCTAGAAAACCTTTATTTATCTCATGTTCTGGCAAGGGAGTCATAATCTCTAAAATGCCTTGGTCAAACGTAAGCTTTTTGTTCGGGGTTTCTGCCAGATCAAGTGATAGTGCTTGATAGGTGTGCCATCTTATGCCGCTCAGTCGTGTGAAATTTTCTGGTTTTTGTAGCGTTTGAGAAACCATAAAACTTATCTAAGAAAAGAACGCCCATACAATACTTAAACCTGAGTCATAACGAGCTACAACGCATTTATATTGTAGCCATTCTCTTTTAGTTCTCTCTGTATCTTTGTTGTTGCTAATTAAAGATGATTTTTGAAATTGTGATTGCAGCTGGATGTGTGAGTGCGGGTTATGCAATCACAGAAAAAGTAGAAAGTTTTTGGGGGTGCTTGGCGATCACCACCCTTTTTGTAGTTTTGGCACATTGGCATGAGGATTGCGTTTGTGTCGAGGATTAAGCTACTTGATATTTTGGTAGGGAGCGTCCTATTTTCTCGCAGCATATTTTGTGTTGTATAAGTACTCAAGAGAAAGCTTGATTCCAATGAGCTTGATATAAATAGAGACGCTCCGCCATACACCAGTTTATGTAGACTAGGTGTTATTTCGGTGATTTTTGATGCCTCTCCAGTTCAACCAGTGTATGAGTTGGATGTACGTAGGATTAACATAAACTTGCTTGTTCTCAACTAAAGTCATTCTTCACCTCGCAATCACTGAAAAGAAGATCCAAATAAAGATTGCTGTTAGCCGAACATTTTTATATTTTCTACTAATTCTTCTCTTACTTGTTTGGCATGGGTTTGAATTCGCTTGCTAATGGTCTGCGCTTGAGAAGAAGATATTGTATTTATTAAGAAGTTAGTGTTCCGGAGATTATTAAGTTGCTCTAAAGTAACAAAAAAATCCGTAGCTTGATAAGTCAAATAAAGAATATACTTTTTCTCATCTTTTAAAGTCCCAGTAAAAGAACCTGGAGTTGGGATTTGTGAACTAATACAGATGGCTGGTACTCCCATTCTCCAGGCATTAATACATACATGATATGTGTCAGTGACAACAAACTTATATTGACACAGCTGGTGTAGTAAGTCTCCTAAAGTACGAGAAGTCGCGTTTAAGTATTCTTGCCTTAGAGAATTCACGATATGTTGAGATTGAATTTTTTTTTGCCTCACTATTTCATTGGCTTTGACTTGAGGCGAACCAAGAAGAGTTTTGACTCTACTTTTGACGAGACTCAGTTTTGATTGTGGCTGCTGAGTTTTAAATTTAAACCATGGTAGCCAATTGATATCAGATTTAAACTCTGTTTTTAGAGCTGTGAGGAAAGATGTCAGGCTGCTATCCATTGGTGTCCTAGAACCAACAAATAATCCAATTTTACTTGGGTTTTTCTCATTCTCCCGTTGAATGTTTGGAAAATATAGATTTTCCGGTAGTATTAAAGCGGCATCGACACCTAGGCAATCTTCCTTTTGTTTGCGTAGTAGTGAAACTCTTGCTGCTGAGATTGGTTCGCGCATCCACACTTTTCTACAATTGGATACTAATCGAATAAAACATTGGTAGTATTCACTATCTTCGAGATTTTTTTGCTTGTCTGGTAATATTGTCCCGCCGAATAAAAATGTTTTTTGTAAGACTTCTATCGGAGCATCCTTGAAAAGCATGCATTTGAGAATTATTTCTCTTACTTCCTGTTTTGAATAGTTGGAGAATTGTAGCTGTAATGGACCACTTTGATTCATCCAAGTGTGGGAATTTAAAAAATCTCCCCAGAAGAAAATTACATCGTAGGTGTATACCTCATCAAGAGATTCAGGTAGATATCTGAATTCTATGTCTGATTCAGTAAGAAAAAAGAAATCATTAAACTGCTTTCCTGGTTGAGGTGGAAATGTAAAGAAAACAAATGATGCTTCTGGAAACTCTAATTTCAGAGATGCGGCGGCCAGTTCGACTGTTAACATTCCAGTATTTCCATTGTCTGGTTGAGATGCGGAGATGACAGCTATTTTCATGACTAAAAATTAATCCGTTTGATAAAAGTTGACTTCTCTACAGGAAAACTTTAAAAACTTTAGTTGTCAAGCTTGAGTTTTCAAGTCTTTTTTCCGGTAGAGTCTTCTCTGAAATTGGCTCCTGTGCAGCTAAAATGAAATTGCAAGGCTCTGAACTAGCAATGTTAAATTTTTAGCTTTTTTTCATCCCGCATTCTTGATCCATTTTTTACCGCTTCTTAAGCTCTGTTAATGCTCCAATTTTCTTCCCTAGAGGCTGCCCTTAAACACTTCTTCGGGTATGAATCCTTCCGACCGGGACAGAAAATTGTTATTGAAGCGGCGCTACAAAATCGCGATGTACTGGCATTAATGCCGACGGGAGCCGGAAAATCTATTTGTTTCCAGTTGCCTGCACTTTTGAAATCGGGTTTAACAGTTGTCATTTCGCCGCTCATTGCATTGATGCAAGACCAAGTGGATTCGCTTACAGACAATGGCATCGGCGCGACGTTTCTCAATAGCACTCTCAATTTAGATCAGGCGCGATCGCGGATTCAGGCGATATTTAACGGCAAAATAAAATTGCTCTATGTGGCTCCCGAACGCCTATTTAATGAGGGTTTTCAGGAATTTCTCAATGATGTTACCCAGTCGGTGGGATTATCCGGTTTTGTGGTGGATGAAGCCCACTGTGTTTCGGAATGGGGGCATGATTTTCGGCCAGAATATCGACAATTGGCAAGGCTACGCCGCAACTATCCCCAAGTGCCTTGTTATGCGTTTACGGCGACGGCAACGGAAAGGGTTCGCCACGATATTATTAATCAGCTGGCGCTGCAAAATCCCAGCTTTCACTGTAATAGTTTCAATCGCCCAAATCTTTACTATGAGGTGATTTCCAAGACCCGCCGCAGTTATGAACAGGTTCTCAAATACGTCCGCCAACATCGCAACCAGTCGGGAATTATCTATTGTTCTAGCCGCAAAAAGGTCGATGAAATTAGCGATCGCCTCAAGAACGATGGCGTAAATGCGCTGCCGTACCATGCGGGGATGTCGGATAAATTACGGGCGAGTCATCAAGACCAATTTATTCGCGATGATGTGCCTGTTATCGTTGCAACCATTGCTTTCGGGATGGGCATTAATAAACCGGATGTGCGCTTTGTGGTGCACTATGATTTGCCTGGAAATTTGGAGCGGTATTACCAAGAGTCAGGGCGAGCTGGTCGGGATAATGAACCCGCAAATTGTGCGTTGCTCTATAGTCCCGGCGATATTAAGCGGGCGGAATATTTCATTGAGCTAAAGGACGACGAGAACGAAAAGCGGGTTGCTTACCAGCAGCTCCAAAAGATGATCGATTACGCGGAAGGCATCGAGTGTCGGCGGACGATTCAGCTGAGTTATTTCGGGGAAAGTTTTGTTGGTAATTGTGGGGCTTGTGATAACTGCAAAAATCCAAAACCCATTGAAAATTGGACGATTGAGGCGCAGAAATTTTTATCCTGTGTGGCTCGTTGCCGGGAACGCTATGGCATGTCCTACATTATCGATGTGCTGAAGGGATCTAGACGCGAAAAGATTTTGCAAAATCGCCACAACGAATTGTCCACGTACGGCATTGGGCGCGACCATACAAAAGAGGAGTGGAAAAATCTCGGGCGATCGCTGTTGCATCAGGGTTTTATGGCGGAAACCAGTGATGGTTATCGAGTGCTCAAGCTTAATGCCCTGAGCTGGGAAATTCTGCGGAAACAACGGGAAGTAAAGATTGCGGTAGAGCGACGGAAAACAGCTGAGGAAATTCTGGGCGTTACAGCGAGTCGGATGGATGTGGAGATGCTGTTCGAGGAGTTGCGTCGTCTGCGGAAACATTTGGCAGATGTAAATTGGGTTGCGCCCTACATGATCTTTTCTGATTCGACTCTGCGGAAAATGGCAAAAAAACGCCCCCAAACCCGTGCTGATTTTCTACAGATTTCTGGAGTAACGATCGCCAAAACGCAACGCTACGGCAAACCTTTTCTCGACAAGATTAAGGAGTTTTGTCAGACACAATTAACGACGGTTAAACCCAAAGTTTCTGAGTCCCATATTTTTACGCTGCAACTGTTTAATAACAACCTTGCAGTTCCCGAAATTGCTAAGCGGCGCAGTTTAACAGCAGGGACAATTAATAAACATCTTGCCGATTTGATTGATAGTGGCGAAACGATTGATCTTAATCGGCTTGTAACTTCAGAAGCTCAACAGCAAATTCAGGGGGCGATCGCCGCAGTGGGTTATGAATCCCTCAGTAAAATTCGCACTCACCTCAACGAAAAATTCAGCTATGATGCCATCCGTTTAGTGCGTTCCCAATGGCTGCAATCCCAAGCTCAAACTCCAGAAAAAATCAGTTAGTTAAACATTTTTATTTTCTGTTTCTTCTTCATTTTTAAAAGTGATATCGCGATAAATATCAGCGACGGAAACTTCTAACTCTAAAGACTTCAGACTGAGAGTTGTATCTAGATTCTGATAGCTTTGTAATACCCACAAATCATTTTCTCCGCGCCGAAAATGGTCAATAAGATACCGCTGTGAGCTTACCAGTAGATACTCTTCAAGAGAGGGAATGGATCGATAGAACTCGAATTTGTCTCCTCTATCGAAACCTTCCGTTGATTTTGATAAAACCTCAATAATCAGCTTCGGTTGATCCATGTAATAAGTCGTTAAATCTTCAGTTTCTGAGGCACAAGCAACCAAAATATCTGGATAAAAAAACTTTTTTCCTTCTCTAACCCGGACTTTCATATCACCCATATACGATTCGCATGGTGTGCCTCGCAATTTAAGGGTTAATTCCACCAATAAATTTCTAGAAATACGATTATGGGCATTACTCGCTCCAGCCATTGCGTAAATCTCACCATCAACATATTCGTGGCGAATTTCGCTGGTCTTTTCAAACTCTAGATATTCTTCTGGGGTGAGATATTGACCGGAGTTGAGAGCAATCATGGTTTAAGTTGCAAGCAGCATTCTCTCTATTGTGCCAAGCTTTTGCCAGAATTCCAGTGAATAAAAAAGCGGCGATCGCCTCAGTGGGTCATGAATCCCTCAGTAAAATTCAGACTCATCTCAACGAAGAATTTAGCTATGATGCCATTCGCCTAGTCTGTGCCCAATGGTTGCAAACAGAAGGGCGATCGCGGACAGTCACATCATCAAATTAAAACCTTAGTCCGTCGCCGTCTCGGAAGGAGCCTCAAAGGTGATTGTGTCGTAAATTTCAGCTAAAGAAATCTCGACATTAATCGATTTCAGCTGAAGCATTGCATCCAAATCCTGATAACTTTGCAATACCCAAAAATTATTTTCCCCACGCCGGAAATGATCGACAGAATACTGATCTGTGCTCACCAAAATATATTCTTGGAGACTCGGAATCGAGCGATAAAACTTAAACTTATCACCGCGATCAAAACCTTCAGTTGATTTCGATAAAACTTCGATAATTACTTTTGGTTGCTCCATGTAGTAGGTCGTGAGGTCATTCGTCTCTAAAGCACATGAGACCAATAAATCTGGATAAAAGAAACGCCGCCCATCTGCAACGCGCACTTTCATATCATTCATATAGGGGCGACAAGTCGTCCCTCTTAGCCGAGATTTCAGCCCTGATGCCACATTTAAATTGATTATATTGTGAGCATTGCTTGCCCCTGACATTGCGTAAATCTCACCATCAACATATTCGTGACGAATTTCGCTAGTCTTTTCAAACTCTAGATATTCTTCTGGGGTGAGATATTGACCGGAGTTGAGAGCAATCATGGTTCCAGTTACGGTGCTGCATTTCTTCTATTGTGCCAAGCTTTTGTCAGAATTCCAGTGAAATAAAGGAAGGAAGGGCGATCGCCGCTTTTCTTAGTCATCTAGTAACGTGTAAATTTCAATGGGTTCAGATTTTCCTTTGACCATTTGCGGTTCTAGAGCCTCTAAACGAGACGAAAAATATTTTGGTAAAGCAGCTTTTGTTGTGCCGGAAAAAACGAGCGATCGCCCTAATTTTTTTGTGAGAGATTCCACTCGTGCTGCCACATTGACCGTATCGCCTACTGCTGTATATTCCATCCGCTGCGGTGAACCAATACTCCCGGCGATCGCCATGCCAGTATGAAGCCCGATGCCAATTTGGAGGGGCGTAATATTTTCAGCGATGAGTTCTTGATTCAGTCGCTCTAGACCCCGCATCATATCCTGAGCCGCATTAACCGCCTGTTCCGCGTGATTACCGGAGAAATCTCCCACCCCAAATAACGCCATAAACCCGTCGCCGAGTAGCTGATTCACCATGCCACCGTGCCGCTCTTCGACAATTTCAACCATGATGGTCAAAAAACGATTTAACAGGACGACCGTATCGCTTGGGCGAGAAATTGCACTTCTGGCAGTGAAATTGCGAATGTCGGTGAACATGACCGTGAGATTTTGCTCAGTACCCACTAAATCCGGGTTTTTCTGCAAAATCTGCTGGGCAATGCCCTGTCCCACATGACGACCAAACATCTCCCGCAAATATTGTTTTTCCTCTAGCTCTGCCACCATTTGATTAAACTCATCAATCAGTGGGCCAAACTCATCAGCACGTTTGAGATTGATGCGTGTTGCCAAATCTCCAGCCATCACCGCTTGGGAGGCTTGTTTTAACGCCATCACAGGTTCAACGACGGTGCGACCCAGCATCCATGCACTGATAAACCCAAAGGCAATGCCGATAATGCCTACCACAAGGGCAAACCAGAGATTTTGCCAATCGCTAGGCGGCGGCACAGAGAGCAGTAATAGTAACGAAATAATCGGACAAATACCAACCGACACGACCACAAGAAAGCCGCGTTCGTAGAGGGAGAGAGAATAGGCTGTTAGAGTTTCGGCAACTTTTGTATCACGAAACAGAATGGGGTAAAACCGTTGCTGGCTGGTGAGTTCGATGGCAAAGAAGCTTTGGGTAATGGCAATCAGTGCCGAGATGGTAATGGAAACGGGTAGGTATAGAAAAATATTGGGGTTGGGATTTTCTGGAGCAAAAACAAGCGCACCAAGGAAAACGGGAATACATAAAAACCAGGCGATCGCCGCGATAGTTGTGCCGAGCCAAGGCAAATTCAGAACCTGTCGTCGCGCTAAATCTAGGCGCTGTGCTGAGATTTCTTGACCCTTTTTTAATGCGTTAATCGTTTTAGCAAGGGAACGGACTCGCAAAATCCAGTAGGCGATCGCCATCGGGTAGACGGCAAGGTTGTAAACCAGAATCGTGTTGGTTAGGACAGTTTGTTGCGTGGCCGTGAGGAGAGGTTGCACGCGAGCAACGTTGTACCAAATATTAAACATGCTCCCCAAAATCTGGGGCAACAGAGGCGATAGGCCGACAACCCAAAGTGCTGATGGGTGAAAATGCCAGTTTCGATTTGATTTGGAATTACGAGAATATTTATCGGTCACATTACGTCTGAAGTCTCTGCTTCTTTATGTTTGCAGTGTAAATGTCACCTTCAACTTAAACTGACTTTGACAACAATAATTATTTAAAAAAGTCGGTGACTAATATACCGAAAGTCCTCACCCTAAAGACCATTGCCAATCAAAATAAATGAAGCCCAATAGTAGGGGTGACTAAAGGTGTCGTCATTGAGCATTTTGCGTTGCACTTCTTGGAGAGCAGCTGTTTTCGTCACATTACCCTGCAAGAGATTTTCGTAAAAATCATTCATCAAGATCTGGGTGCTGCGATCGCTCACAGACCAAAGACTCGCCAAAATTGCATCAGCTCCCTGTTGCTGCATTTGATAGCCCAAACCCAACACCTCAACACCATTGCCGAGCGTATCGCCCACCCCCGTTTCACAGGCACTAAGGACGATAAGCGCCACATTACTCAAGTCCCAATCTCGCACATCTTCGAGGGTCGCAAATTCCCCTTTACCGAAGGCAATGTAAGAATCCTTTGGTCGCCCAGAAACAAACTCCGCATGGGTCGCGAGATGCACCACATCGTAGCTATTCATCTCATAGATAATGTCGCCATTAAACTGCTCATTGAGGCGGACACTACTGCTGGGAATTGTCTCGGCCAGAGTTTCCACTTCCCGCACAGCGTAGGGCAAACCTTCTAAGGGAATTTGGCGCGTACCGAATTCGAGGGTGACATCGTGACTAGGGAAAGCTCCGGCAATGAGATTAAAATCATCGAGGGGAGCCACTTCGTCAAAGTCAGTCAGACTAAGGGCTGTGATGTTGTTGATGTCATATTTTTCGATCAGCCATTGCTCGTTATCCCCATCAAATAGAGCAGCGAGGGGAATATAGCGGAGCGCACCATCAGGAGCATAGATAATCGTTTCAATATTCGCGGATTCAAGGGTAGATTCGATGGGTTTGATCAGCCAGTCATGAAGTTTAGCCAGCGGCTCAAAAGTGCCTATAGAATGACCGGGTTGTCTCGGTATCGTCGTTAAAGTTTGGCGAGCAGCAAGGATCGTTTCGTTCAGCTCGGCACGGGAAATGGGCACAGTGTGACGCAAGGGAGGCGTATCGGCACTAACCACCACAATCTCTAGGCGATCGCCCAGAATTAGGGGATAGATAATGGCGGCGTTACGGCCAGATTGTTTGATGGTTTGGAGCTGCTCCTTGAGCTTGGCATCCTGACTGAGATTGAAAGAGAGAGATTCATTTGTGCTGAGGTTTGCTTTGAGGTCGCCGATGACAGCTTGTACTTCCTCACTCTCTAGAAAATCTCGAAACTTACCCCGTTCAGAATTTTGTTCTTTCCGCAGAGAAATTAATTCTTGGCGCTGGTCTTCTGTGAGATTACTTGGTGGAATTTTTTCGAGTTCAGCTAATTTTTGAGACGAAAGAATCAGCTGGTCAGTTCGCTGTTGATTGAGGGCAAGGAATTTTTCTTCAGGAGGACGATAGCCAGTGCCCTGTTCTGTTTCTTCGTTGCCACGCACATGGTAAAGATAATCACTGAGTTCTTGAACTTTGAGTAAGTCTAAAACTCTTTGGGCTTCGAGAATACGGTTTTGAGTTAATAGTAAATCCGCCAAATCTCGATAGGTTGATTCAACGCTGCTGAGATAACTTTCCTGTAGAGAATTATCCAAGCCTTGAATTTCGCTACGAATACTTTCATAGGTATTAATGGTTTCCTTGAGAAAAATAATCGCCAACTCTGTATCACCTTGAGTTTGGAAGAAACTCCCCAAATTTTTTAGAACGCGACCCATAGAAGGGCGATCGCCGAGATCTGTGGTGATGCCGAGGGCTTCTTGGTAATTAGCTAGAGATTGATCAAATTGCCCGATGGTTTCATTGGCTTTACCGAGGGCATTTAGGGTGAGGGCAGTGACGCGACGATTATCAATTGCTCTGGTGATTTTGAGTGATTCTTCGTAATAGGCGATCGCCTTCTGGTTTTCCCCTTGGCGAAAGGCCACTTCTCCCAAATTTTTTAGGGCATAGGACATTTCATATTGATAATTGTCTGCCGCCGAAATATCTAAAGACTGCTGAAAATAATCCTGAGCTGGCGCGTAATTTTCCAGCTCCATGTAGGCAAACCCAATATTGTTTAACAAGAGGGATTGCACCTGTAAATCGTAAATTGATCGTACTGCGGCTAATGCTTGCTCGTAATAGGTAACAGCCGTTTCAATCTCACCCAACTGACGATAAGCTTCCCCCAAATTGTTGGTGATCGCCGCCTGTTGTCGGGGTTCATTTAGTTCTTGGTTGATTGCAGCAGCCTGCTCATATTGCTGTACCGCTTTGGTGTATTCGCCGATGGAATGGTGAGAAATGCCGATGCAAGTGTGAGCTGTCCCCATCCCTTGGAGATTATTGAGCGCTTCATATCCTGCCAAAGCTTCCGTGCAAAAGGCGATCGCCTCCTGGTATTCTCCGGTACGAAAAGCCATTTCGCCGCTGTGAACCATATCCTGCAACTCATCAGCAGACCAAGCTTTTGGCTCAATGAAATCTTCCCTAAGCGGCTCCGCGAAAATCTGAGGGACAAGCATAAAATTCTGCATCATCACCGCCATCACCAATGCCGAACAGAATTGCTTAACTCCCATGGTTTTTCCCTAGGTCAATAATTCAATTGTAGAAATCCCTATGGATATTGAAGGTCAAGAATCAAGAACTGTTCCCCAAACGATCGACTTTCCAACTAAAAAATGTCGTTGGCGGCACGATGCAGAAGAGAATGGCGATAGACCAAATCATCAATATTTTTCGCATAGCCACCCCCAATCACACAGGCCACAGGATATCCGGCAGCATGGCAGGCACTAAGCACCATACGTTCTCGCCGATAAATACCGCGATCCGTCATCGCTAATTTACCGAGGCGATCGCCCACATGGGTATCCACTCCGGCATCAAAAAATACGAGATCGGGTTTTACTTCAGACAGAAGATCATCGAGATGATTGGCGAGAATTTGCAAGTAGCCATCATCATCTAGACCAGCAGGCAAGGGAATATCAAAATTACTTTTTTGTTTTTGGCTGGGAAAGTTAATGTCACAGTGCATCGAAAAAGTATAAACATCCGGCTCATCCTGAAAAATAAACGCCGTGCCATCCCCTTGGTGAACATCGAGATCGATAATTAAAATCTTTTTGGCTAACCCTAAATGTCGAACCGTTTTTGCGGCGATCGCCAAATCATTGAGAATACAAAAGCCAGAACCATAGGTAGGGAAAGCATGGTGAGTTCCGCCAGCAGTATTGCAAGCCAGACCATGTTCAAGGGCTAATTTTGCGGTAGTGACCGTACCACCAATTGCAGTGAGTGTACGAGTAACAACGCCTTTACTCCAGGGCAAACCTATCCGTCTTTGCGCTTTCTTGTCGAGAGTTCCGTTGCGATAGGCATCAATATAATCTCGCTCATGCACAAGCTCCAGCCAATCCATCTCCGGAAATTCTGGCTCATAAACCTGTTTCTGCTTAATCACGCTATCCCGCAGCAGCATCTCATAGAGCAGCTTGAATTTTGGCATCGGAAAGCGATGTTCTTCGGGAATTGGCGTAACGTAATTGGGGTGATAAACGACGGGAAAACCCATAGCGAAACTCAAGCAACTTGAGACAGTGTAGCGAGTTTACTGGGATCGAGCCTGATCAATCTGCTGTTGCAAATATTCAATCCAGATATAACTTGGGTCGTTTTTCTCAGAATGATTGACCAAGATGTTTTCGCTCAAGCATTGGCGATCGCCGTCATTCTCAATCAAGTCTGCTAACTTTTGAATAAAATCATCACCACTTTCTGGATTAAACAAAACACCATTTTGATCGGGCTGAATTAAATTCCTTGTCCAATCACAATCTGGCGCAAGAATCGGCGTTCCCACATAGAGAGACTCCTGAACGGTGCGCCCAAAGGTTTCTTTTAGAGAAGCTGTCACATGAAAATCGACGTTAGCTAACAGACTTGGGACTTGCTCATGGGAAACCTCTCCCAAAATCTCAGTCGGTAATTCTTGAGCGAAGGTACTAGTGGCGATCGCCTCATCTAATTCCCCACGTCCTGCCACCAAAATCGTAAATTTCTTGGAAATATTTTTCTGCTTTAACTTAGCCAAATGTTGCAGCGTAAAATCCCAATTTTTATCGGGGGAAAGACGACCTAAAAACAATATTTTGACAGTCTGATCTACATCGCTCAGATTAAAGTTTTCAGCAAAGAAATCATGCTGTTTTAAAGCTTGAGGATTTTTAATGACAGGTGGCCCAATCACTTTCGCATAGTCAACATTTTTGATGCCCCAATCTTTAAGCTTAGTTTCAATAAAGCGACTACCCACAAGGGTTATAGAACATTGGTTATAGAGCCATTTTGTTAAAAATAACGCCCCAGCTTTGGCTAAACTAACTAGAAAACTCGGCACATAATCGGGAATGTAATCAATAAAATTTGTCCGATAACAACCAATATAAGGAATGTTATTTTGGCGCGAGTATTTTAATCCTGGCAGACTAAATAAAGTTGTCCATAAACGTTCTGGCTCTTCGATTTCGATGATGTCTGGCTGGAATTTGGCGATCGCCGCCTCCATTGCCTTCAGGGTAGATCGTTTCGGATTACGTTCCTGGGGCACATCCATCCATTCCTCACTAGCCAAAGAAACAATTTGGACATTCGGAAAAAGATCACCAACATAATCTGACCACTTCGGATAAATCTCAGCGATTTCTTGATAGCTGGACACAAAACAAAGAGCCTCATGACCAGCTGCGGATAACTGTTTTATTCGCTCATAAAGCGTGATGCTCACCCCGTCATGGGAAGGCAAAAATGTCGCCGAAATAATAACAACTTTCATTCAATCTCTCCCCCTAAAAAATCCTTCCTTGGGGAAGGTGCTCGAAGAGCGGAAGGGGTTTCCGAAAGATACGCCGCCGACCAACTCCTCTTAATGCTTACAAACTCCCAGCAAGTTCAGTAATGCCCTTACTTTCAGAAACCTCTAATTTCCACTCAGCCACAACATTTAAACCTTCGCCATCTAGATAAAGTTGACGACATTTCCGGCGCTGAATTTTACCGCTACTAGTCTTCGGAATACTCGCCGTCCGAATTAAAACGATGCCATAAACTTCGACAGAATGTTCTTCATAAATAGCTTTACGAATTGTGCCGACTACTTCCTCAACATTGAGCTTACGGATATGGCTACGGTCTACCTCATGAACAACGACTAAACGTTCATCATTCTCAGCTTCAATGGAAAATGCCGCGCCCCAAGAAGGCCGCAATGCTGGGTGACATTTCTCGACGGTTGCCTCAATGTCGTGGGGATACCGGTAACGACCCCAAAGGATCATCACTTCCTTCATGCGACCCGTAATGTAAATTTCGCCGTCTTTCATAAAACCTAAATCACCGGTTCTCAAAAATGGCCCGCGATCGCCCAAATATTGCTTAAAGGTTTCTTCGGTAACTTCCGGTCGTTGCCAATAGCCCTGACCAATCCCCTTACCGCATGCCCAAATCTCACCGACATTGCCTTCTTCTAGCTCAGTCTTTGTTTCCGGGTCGACAATCACTAGCTCATCATCAAGCCAACTTGTACCGCAGCTGACGATACCATGGCTACTATCAGTACTCGTTACAGCCTGATTTTGTTGGAGAGCCTCTGGTTCCATATATTGGATAGCTGGAGCACGAAAAACATTGCCACCACTAAGGAAGAGAGTCGCTTCTGCCATACCGTAGCAAGGATAAAAAGACTCTTTCTTAAAGCCATACGGGGCAAATACTTCGATGAATTTTTCTAGGGTTGCCGCCCGTACTGTCTCTGCGCCAGAAAATGCAACTTCCCAACGTGCAAGATCGAGATTTTCAATCTTTTCCGGGTTTACCTGTCGCGCGACCAAATCATAGGCAAAATTAGGGCCACCGCTGACCGTTACCTTGTGACGAGAAATTGTCTCTAACCACAGACTTGGTTTTTGGATAAGTTCCACAGGCGACATCAAAATTACGGGGAATCCGACATATAGCGGCTGGATAACGCCCCCAATCAGCCCCATATCGTGGAACATGGGTAACCAGCTGGCCATGGTCGTACGTTCGTGGTGTTGAAAGGCATGGCGAATTGTTTCGGAGTTGTAAATGAGGTTGCCATGGGTAATCATCACGCCCTTGGGTTTGCCCGTAGAACCGGAAGTGTATTGGAAGAAGGCGAGGTCATCGGCAGTGACTTCTGGATCTGTCCAGTCTGCGGCTTTATCCAACGAAATTTCATCCATTGCCACCAATTCAAGATGGCTAAATTTGCTAGCTATACCGACGCTTTTAATGGGATTTTTGGCGAGTTTACCTTTGAAATAATTGATGACCTCAGAAGTTGTCACTACAGCCTGAGCTTGGGAATCTTCGATACGTTCTAAAAGCTTTTCGAGAGCGTCGGCGTTTTTGCTAGGGTTAATGGTGACGGCAACTGCTCCGGCATAGAGACAGCCATAGAAACTGGCGACAAAATCCAAACCATCGCTGTAGGGAAAGAGCAGCAATACCCGATCGCCTTTTTTGATTTTGCTCTGGAGATGGGCGGCGATCGCCTTAACTTGAGTTTCTAGTTGTCGGTAAGTGAGGGGTTTAACATTGTCGACCTCGTTGGACAGGAAAGAATAGCCAACTCGATCGGGCGTATTTGCACTGCGATCGCGGAGAACATCAACAATGGTGGAATAGGTTTTCATCGGTTAATTACAACTAGAAAC